>JBCCQC010000489.1:0-4235 GCA_039024535.1 Chloroflexota bacterium | reverse complement strand
GACGAGGCCCTGACGTGGGCCTTTGTGGGTGGCATCATCCAGGATTTACTCTCTGCGGCACCAATGGGTACATCGGCAATGGGCTTAATTGTCGTGATATTTATCGTCCACCTGTTAAACCAGGGGCTGTACCGGGTAGGCTTTTTGCTGCTGACGATGCTCGTCGTTACGGGGACAGTCATCAAGGAGTTTGTTTTTGCACTCGTGATGACACTCGTGGGCATGGGTGGGGATCTGGTGAACACGTTTTCGTACGTCATCCTGCCCACTACGTTATACAACCTTGTGCTCATCGCCCCGGCCTATATCATTCTGCGCCAGATACAAAAACGACTCGCACGCGAAAAGCGTGTTTTCTACTGATTTTCTTTGCTATATCGATAGCCAGAGGCATCTGTGTGAACCGACTTGAACCCTTCCAGACATGGCGACTGACTTTTTTACAGGGCATTATTTTCGGCGTCTTCCTGATTTTTTCGCTGCGGATGTATAGCTTCCAGATTTCGCGTGGCGATGAATTCGAACTACTGGCGGACGATAACCGGCTTAACCGCCTGCCGATCCCGGCACCGCGTGGCGTAATTTTTGATCGTTACGACCGCCCGATGGCAATTAATGTACCGGCATACAACGTCACAATTGTTCCGGCGGCCCTGCCGGGCCGTGAAGAAGACGCCCTTGAGATTTTTAACCGAATTTCGGCACTCACAGACGTACCACCCACAGCAGCCATCCGTATTGCATCAAACAGCGGCCTGCGCAGCATCGAAGAACTGGTGGCCGACGGTGAGGGTGTGCAGCCGTTTGCGCCGGTTGTCGTCGCACAGGACATCCCACAACAGGTCGCCCAGCAGATACTGGAGGAGCGGATTTTTCTGCCGGGTGTAGACATCAGCGTGGCCGCCGTGCGCGAATACCCCGATGGGGCGCTGACTTCGCACATCATCGGTTATATGGGGCCGGTGAGTGCCGAAGAAGCCGAAGAACTCCGTGACCTTGGTTTTGACCCGCGTTTCGAGCGTACCGGGTACGACGGGATTGAGTTCTTTCTGGAGAACTTTCTTGAAGGCGAGCGGGGTTCCGTCCTGCGTGAGGTGGATGTGGCCGGGCGCGAAATCCAGATTCTGGAACAGATCGATCCGATACCGGGCGTTAACATCCGCCTGACGATTGATATTGACCTGCAACGCGCCGCTGAACAGGCCATGATTGACCAGCTAACGTTTGTGAACACCACAGAAGGACGCATTCGCACCCAGCAGGGGGTGGTGATCGCAATGGATCCCAATACAGGCGAGGTACTGGCCCTGGTTAGCGTCCCGGCTTATGACAATACCCGCTTTGCCCGCGCTATTGACGGCGAATACTTCTTCGATATTGCCGAAGACCCGCTGCGTCCGCTGGTAAACCAGGCCATACGCTCACTGTACCCACCCGGCTCTGTATGGAAGGTTTTATCTGGCGCGGCAGTGCTGGAAGAAGATGTGATTGACCCGCGCACTACACTTCAGGATCCGGGGGTACTGTTCCTGGAAAACCGCTACGCCCCGAATGACCGTGCCCAGGATCAGCGTTTTGTGTGCTGGCTGAGCGAAGGACACGGCGCGGTAGACTATATCGACGGCATCGCGCAGAGTTGTGATGTCTACTACTATCAGATTGGCGGCGGCAACGGTGAACTTCCTGCGTCTGTACTTAAACCGGGTGGGCTGGGCATCGACGGACTTTTCCGCTACTCAACCGCATTTGGGATTGGTTCTGAACAGGGAATTGAACTTCCGTCTGAACTGGCTGGACGAATGCCCGACCCGGACTGGAAGCGCCGAACCTACGGCGAAAACTGGTCTACCGGCGACACCTACAATGCCACGTTCGGGCAGGGCTATGTGACCACGACCCCGCTACAGTTGTTAAACTCAACGGCTGCGATTGTCAACAATGGCACGCTATACCAGCCCACACTTATCCGTGACTTCCTTGACGCTGAAGGTAATACCACACGCCCGTTTGAACCCGGAGTGCTGCGCACGCTCAATCGTGCGACCATTACAAACCCGGACGAAGAGGTTACGTTGATGCTGCTGGAAGACATGATTATGAAAGGTGCCAGCAGCCTGGCTTGTACCTGTGAACCTGACAGTGACTTTTACAATCCGAACCGTTGTGACCCGAAAAACTATCGTAACACGGTGGATGTAAATCCTGACCCACTGCTGACAGAACTGGTGGAATATCGGGTACACACACCAATTAACTACGTCTACAACGGTAGTTTGTGTGATCCCAATCGGTTCGATCAGAACTATCAGGCACCGTTTATGTCAGATGATAGCTTGCAGATTACCCGCGAGGGAATGCGTGCGGCTGTTACTGTCGGCACTGCACAGGGAGCGAACCTTTCTTACGTGGAAACGGCAGGCAAAACTGGCACAGCAGAATACTGTGATGACATCGCACGTCCGCTTGGCCTGTGCCGCCCCGGTAACTGGCCTTCACATGCGTGGTATGCGGGCTACGCCCCATATGAAAACCCGGAGATCATCGTGATTGCCTTTGCTTACAACGGTGGTGAAGGCTCTGGCGTAGCGCTGCCGGTGGTTGTAAAGACGCTGGAAGAGTACTTCCGTTTACAGAATGAACGCGACCTCACCCTCCCCACGGCTGCGGGGCAATCCTGATGGTGCAATTGACCGCCACGACCAGAGACCGCCTCATACACTGGTACCCGGCATTGCTGGCCGGTTTTACTATGTGGCTCACGGCAATTTTTATCGGTTCCACCCCGGTGCTGCGTGCGACTGCCCTTGCCATTGTCGTTGTTGGTATCAGCCTATCTTTGCGGCGGCTGGGCGTACCGCTGGCCTACCTGGGTGGCGTTGCACTGGGATTCAGCCCTGCGTACTGGTCACAGACAGGCGGGCCGCCAACGGTCAACGGCTGGCTGATTTTACTGTTTATCGTTGTAGCCGGCGTTGTTGCAGCACTGATCCTGACGACCAGCAAGCGTGTGTTTATGGGGTTCGCGGTTGGCATTTCGCTGTTCATAGGGCTTTATCTGGTATTCGGCATCACACAGAAAAGCCTGCGCATCACCACAATTCTGGCGGCATGGCTACTTTACATGATGATTATCGCTATTCGGCAGACCAACCCGCGCCCCGACGAACCCGCTGCTACCCCATTGAGCAAGCCGCACGTCTATGGGGTGCTACTGATGATGACCCTGGGTGTACTCAATGACCCGCTGTTTACATTGTTTGCACCGGCAGTCATCATCGGGTTGTGGCTGGCGAACACACCGCTTCCTCGCTGGTACTGGCCCTCGTTGGTGATTGTGACACTCTACGGCGGTTACGGTATCGCCAACGAATACGTTTCGCTGGACTGGCTGGTGCGTGGTGCGCATGATATGCACATGGCAGAGACTTTCGTCCCGTACATCGTTGCAGATGGCTGGCGAGAGCCGGTGCGCTGGCTCTACCTCACGCAGCTTATCATCAATCAGTTTACGTGGATCGGCGTCGTGCTGAGTGTTATCGGGCTGGCACGCATGGCACGCTGGTACCCCACCCTCGGTGTAACGCTGATGATTGCCTATGCGGGATACTGGCTGTTTGGCCTGATGTACTTCGGCAAAGACATCGAGATTTTGCTGCTGCCCATGATGATGATACAGGTTATCAGCATTACTTATGCAGTCTATGCGCTATCCCAGTGGGGTATGCGGCTATCCCCACGCCCGACCGTTGCATGGGTTGCAAGCTGGGGAATCGTCGCTGCATTTTCCACACTCCATATCACCCTGCTGCTGCGCATTATTGGAGCAAACTAACCACAATACATGGCAGACATCTGTAAAGTGCCGTATAGTAGTCACGGTTTAAGGGTACAGAGCATACTGTGTATGCTGCCCTGCACAGAGAAGGCAATCTGTCAGCGATTTGCATATGAGTGAGAACTCCGGAATTACAATCAAAGGCATAAAGAACGGCATCCTGGTCGAGATGGATACGGTGGAAGAATGGCTGACGCTAACACAGCGGCTGGGTGCAGAACTGGACTCAAAGAGTAGTTTCTACAAGGGTGCGCAGGTCACAATGAACTTTGGCGACCGCCCGGTACCCCGTCACCAGCTTACGTCTATCAAAGCCCTGCTGGAAAAACGCGGGATGTCGATCTGGTCAGTTGTGTCCGACAGTGCAACAACGATTGAAGCCGCACATACACTCGATCTT
>JBCCQC010000488.1:0-4244 GCA_039024535.1 Chloroflexota bacterium | reverse complement strand
TCGGCAATTTCGTTAAGTTGTTCCTGTGTGAAGCCTTCACGCATTTTTTCTACGGCAGCCGTCAGCTTATCAATATCCATCGTTCCTGCTTTAATTTCCACAGGCTCGGCCTGCTCTATAAGTTCAGCAATTCGCCGGTGGTATTCCTCATCCGTCATCATGTACCCGGTCGGCTCCGGCGGCGGGGATTTCCGCTGCGCCAGATGTTTTTCCACCTCGCGCTGTTCCTCCGGGGAGAGCGCGTCTATCGCCTGAATGATTTCTTTTAGCGTCATAGTCTTTTCTCCGCATCGTGTCCACTTACCCCGATTTTACTACGGATTGTCCTCGGTCACGGTCACATTGAGCCGGTCGCGTTGCACGATGAGGTTATAGCGCATCACAATCTCGGCCAGGTCGATGTTACGCGCTTCCAGCACATCGCGCCCGAACAGCAGGTTGTAAACATTCGGGTCATATTCCGGGTCAAGGCCCACGCTCTGGCTCATATCAAACCGCGCAGATACATCCTCCGGGATGCGAACGGTAAGCGCCCCGGTGCCCACGCGCCATGTGCCCAGCGTCTCATCGGACGTAGAAAACGCCGGGGCATACTCTGGCAGTGTGACCAGCGCATCACCCTCCACGATGTTCAGGTTCAGGCGCTCCAGGTTCACATCGGCAAGGTTCATCGTCACGTCACCATCAGCAGCGTCTAGCTGGATGTCAACGCCGGTATCGGGTGGCAGTTCAATCAGCAGGGTACCCCGCCCAATGGCTTCCAGCAGTGGCAGCGGATTGGTGCGCAATTCTGTAATGGTAAATGTGGCGCTGCCGTCGGTGCTTTCCACATACAGGTCATTCAGCGTGTTCTCCGTACTGCCCAGGAACAGCGCCCGCACCTGTCGGTCACTGCCTGCCGGGGCCAGCGCGAACTCTACATCAGTGGCGAGCGTGCTCACACGCACACGGAGCAGCGCCACGGTTTCGCCCATGTCTTCTGTAATTTCAATGCGGTTATCGTCGCGGTTCTGGCCGCGCCGAACCGAAAACGCCGTTGTGGTGATGGCGGTAATGAGCGTGGCACTGAGCACCACCGCAATAAAGCTACTGAACGGGATGCGATTGCGCAGCAGCACGGACAGACCGAGTATTACCAGCACCAGCGGGAACGAGCGCCCGATAATGTCATCAATATACGGCGGGAACAGGCTCAGTGTGCGGGCCATCACCACCCCGGCCACAGCCAGCGCCAGCAACCCATAGAGTAAATTGCGTCGAGAAGTGAACGTCATGCGCTGCGTCTTATCTGTTTAACGAAGAATACAAGGCTCAGCAGCACGCCCAGCAGCGGGTAGTACAGGTCGCCGCCCTGCGGTAGCTGCGTGAACCCGTTAATGCGTACGATCCACGCCGCCGTGACCAGTACAAACAGCAGCAGCGTCACGAATGACCACAGCGCCCCACCCTCCCGCCGGATCACCAGCGACTCCTGCGGAATGAGCAGCCACAGCATCAGGTAGAGCACAGCAAATGCGCCGAAGGTGGCAATCGCCAGCGCCACGAATAGGATACGCACGGCCCATGAACTGATGGGCAACGGCGCGGCAATCCCACCACACACCCCACCGAACAGCCGGTCGGTAAAACTACGAAACATGAGTCTGGAAAGTCCTGTTGCGATTGAACGAATGGGCATCAGCGGACGCGCTTCTGCGCGTCCCTACCCCCGGCGTAGTAGGGACGGCATTTTTGCCGTCCGCTGCCACGAACCCGCTTTAAACATGCATAATATAGGGGAGGCTGTGCAAACCGGCAAGCGTCACCCCGTGGGGCAATCGTCGGGTAGCAGGCAGCGTGACCGTGGCACAATGGGGCGCAAAAAACGGGGGACACGCATGTTTACCATACCCTATCTCGATACAAACCCGGTCGCACAGGCCGAAATGCGCCGCCTGCGCCACACCAATCACCTCTCACCGGCAGCGAAAGCCGGTTTCGCGCTGCTCTACCTGCTGATTGTGCTGGTGGCCTTCTCGCCGTATGTCTATTACATCACGCCGCAGCGATTGGGCTGGCTGGCCGTGATAGTGATGGTGGTGTTCGGCTTTCAGGCGTATGTCACGCTGCGCACCGCCGCCGTGATTACCTCCGCGCCGCTGCAACATACTGAACTACTCACCCTCACGCCGATGAGCCGCTGGCAGATTGTGGTGGGTAAATGGTGGGGTGGGTTCTGGGGTGTATGGGTATATCATCTCGTGGCAGCTTTACCCGGTCTGGGGCTTTCGCTTGGGATTATGCAGTACATGCACACTAAATTGACATTTTACTGGTATCCCACCACACCTATATGGTTCCATTACCTGCTGATGCCCTACCAGTACACGAGTCACCAGTTTCATATATACCCTATGATATGGTTGTGGGGAATCATGATCCTAATAACTGTGGCTATCGCCCTCTCCACAACAGGTTTGCTGGTTGCAGTGGGCATATTTATAACGACACTGTTCGAGAACTTTCGTTTGGTTCGGCTGACTCTTTTGTGGCTAACAACAGTTTCGATCATAATCTTGCTTGCAATCATATCGGCTTATTTTGCACCGGACAGATGCATCTTCACTCACTGTCCTTCGTCACCGTCCTATCCCTACACAGAGATTGAGCAAGAACGCAATCGCAATCTCGCTATTCGTAGAACGCTGGAATCTCATTCAATCGCCAACAGCACCTTCATAAGCGGTAGCGTGATGTTAAATACAAATATCATGAAACCCATGCCATTGCCCCACCGACCAATCGTTAATACAAGCTTGTGTTTCTGGTTGGGAAGATGTGGTGAGAGCAGTATGTACAGCACTGATCCGTCGCAAGCATCCACATGGCTGAAAACGCGCAGGCGGGGGCATTTGTTATACCTGTTACGTCATATAGTTACTGCAACTTATGGCGTAGCAAACCATATAGCGCTCACAATTTTGCTTCTGGGGCTGGCGGCGCGGCGTCACCCGTGACGGTTACCGCAGGAACCGAATCACTGTACGCAGTGTGCCAAACTCGATTTCATCACCGTTGCGCAGGCGGTAAGCCCGGTCTGCGTGGAGGGTAGCGCCGTTAATGCGGGTGCTGTTGGTGCTGCCGGTGTCCCCTGGATTCATTGCGCGTGAAGTGGGCGTGTTCGCGGCTCACGCCGTGCTCATGGCATTTTCGCGTACATGCACAAGAGTGCATTTGAAAATTAGTAGCGAGTGCGTTTGAGCATGAGGCGAATGGACGCAGTGTAGATCACACCTCTGGTTTTCAGGTTTGTCTGGTCACAACCATTCTAACCAGAGGGATTTTTCAAATGCCCTCTACAAGTTCATTTATGGGCTTTTGTCTCGCTTTAGCTGTAATAACAACTCGACCTCAACAGCCCTGCCCCCTCACTTTTTGGCGAAGATACTGATATTCTGTCAGGTAGATTACAAAGTATTATTGCCAATTATGGTACTTTCAATTCTGGCATTTGCTACAAAGGAAACATATGAAGATAAATACATGGTCATCAGCAACAAATAAATTGCTGATGGGAATATCCGGGTATATTGTTCTCATCTATATCCTGACGATACCCCCTGTTTTCAGGCATTGGCTAACAGAGGCTCAAACAGATTTACGGGTTCTCATGGATATGGGATACATTACCGATACAACTTTTGCGGTTGCTGCCGTAGGTTTCCACCTCTCACTCCTGTTGATGGGCGTCTGGCTTGCCGCAAGTATTCATATGAATGCACAATCTCATGTTTCGGCAAACCTCGCCGCAACGAGTATCATCGGTATCATTGCCACAACACAATACCCACAAACTTACCCGGATTGGCTGGTAATCCCTACTGTTGTGTCCATTTGCCTGACGATTTTTGTTATCGTCAGCTATGCCATCACGATGCCAGATGGTCACTTTAGCCCCCGCTGGACAATCGGTTTACCACTGATAGTGCCACTGGTTATGCCACCATTGTATTTCATGACTTTCTTTGATGTCTTCGAGCAGACGGCTGGCATCATCTTAATAAATTTTATCTGTGTTCTGGTTGTTTTATGCCTTGGGATTTTGATATATCGCTATTATCGGCATGTCTCCCCAACGCAACGCCAGCAGATGAAGTGGATTATCATCGGGGCGACCATCTATGGCCCTGCTCGAAGACACCGATGTGGTGATTTTTGACGTTCTGGGCGATGTGGTGTGCGGCGGATTTGCCGCGCCTTTGCAG
>JBCCQC010000487.1:0-4245 GCA_039024535.1 Chloroflexota bacterium | reverse complement strand
GATGCAGAGGCGCGGGAGTTGCTGCGCAGGGCAATCTCACTCTATCGGGGGGAGTTCCTGACTACGATGGACATGGATTGGGCTGAGGGACGGCGGCAGGCGCTGCTGCAAACCTACGGCGAGGCGCTGGTATCGCTGGCGCAGATGTCTGAAGATGCCGATGAACAACGCGAGGCACTGGGACTGTACCTTCGCTCCACACTCACGAACCCGCAGCGAGAAGACCTTGTATACAATATCATGAAGCTGTATGACCAGCTGGGTATGCCGCTGGATGCGCTCAACTGCTACGAAAGGCTGGAAGCCTCACTGAGCCACAATCTGGATGTAAGCCCTGCACCACAATTACAGGAACTGGCAACCTCCCTGCGGGAGCGCGTAAACTGACACATCCCGCCTGATGGTAGCCGTTACCGTCCTTGAACCCTATTACGGTGGTAGCCATAGAGTATGGGCCGACGGCTATCACCGGCACAGCAACCACAACATCACCCTGCTTACCATGCCGGCACAGGCATGGAAGTGGCGTATGCAGGGGGGTGCAGTCACCCTCGCCCGTGAGTTTGCAGCGACTGGTACACAACCGGATGTGATACTGGCATCAGATATGATGGACTTATCCATCTTTCGTGCCCTCACGCGCCACACAACCCACAATATTCCCCACGCCCTCTACTTCCATGAGAACCAGCTTACCTATCCGCAGAACACCCGCCAGAATCACGGTTGGCGCTACGGGTTCATTAACTATGCCAGTGCGATGAGCGCTGATGCACTGTTTTTTAACAGTAAGTACCACATGGATGTATTTTTCGACACGCTGCCGAACATGCTCAAGCACTTTTATGACTATAACGAACTGGGATCAGTGGATGTGCTGCGCGAAAAGGCATCTGTGCTGTCCGTCGGTATGGATTTGCAGCGGTTCAATGCACACCACACCGAAAAAACATCCTCCGCACCGCTCATCATCTGGAATCATCGCTGGGAGGAAGATAAAAATCCGCATTTATTCCTGAGGACGCTGTACCGCTTGCAGGAGCGCGGGGCCAACTTCCGCGTTGCTATCGTCGGGGAGAACATACGCCACACTGCCCCTGAGTTTGAAGCCGCGCGAACCCGGTTACGCGAACAACTGGTTCATTTCGGCTATCTGGAATCTTTTGCGGATTATGCGCGTTTGCTATGGCAGGCCGACTATGTGGTGAGCACCGCCAATCAAGAGTTTTTTGGCATCTCGATAGTAGAGGCGATGTACTGTGGCTGCATACCCATTTTGCCACGTCGCCTCAACTATCCACATCTGGTGCCGCGCAGCGCCTATGATGCCTGCCTCTACCGCAGCGACGATCAACTGCTCCCCCTGCTTCAAAAACATCTACAGGGAGAGCTAAATGTGAACAGGGCAGGGCTACATGCCAGCGTGACACAGTACGACTGGTCACAGATAGCCCCCCGCTACGATGCAGAACTCAGTCGGCTGGCACAGGGTCAGCCGCCGGTTCCACGGTAATAACCAGTGGCTGGTAACTGACAACCCCCACAACTTCTTCATTGCCCTTCATTGCAATAATAGCGTCATCATAGCCAGCACGTCCGCGCTTCACCACTTCAGCCAGGCCAATACGCATATACTTCGGCTTATTTTTGCTGGTGAGCACAATAATGTTGTCATCGGCGCCACCCGTGGCAGCGGCTGCTACCTGACGGCTCATCTCTGGCAGGCGCATACTGATGACGCCCTGTCCAGCACGCCCCTGTGTGGGATATTCGGACTCAGGCGAAATTTTTGCCATCCCGTCATCGGTGATATTCCAGATGTGGGCGGCTGGATGCACCACGAACGCGCCCACAATCCCATCGCTGGTGTTTTGCAGTTTCACCCCGCGCATCCCGCCAGAAGGCAAACCCGTAGGGCGCACGTTGTCCTCCGGGAAGCGGATAGCCTGCCCATGCGCAGTGACCAGCATCACCTCATCTTCACCCGTGGTGAGGAACACAAAGCCGAGTGCATCGTCGTCGCCCACATTCATCACAGTAAACACCTTCGCCGTCAGGCCGGGCAGGTCATCCATACGCAACCGTTTCACCTGATCGCTGCGAGAAACAAGGAAAAGATACCCTCCAGCATTGTTCGGCAGGCTGATGGCACTCACGATATGGTCATCTTCCCGCAGGCCACACATAGTACTGAAGTGAATCCCGTCCTCAATCTCGTTAACCGGGTTCAACTGCTGTACCGGGATTGTGGCGGCCTCACCTTTTGCCGTGAACAGGTAGAGCGTCTGATTGGTAGAACTTTCCAGAATGAAACGCGGGGGTTCCTTCACAGATGTGGTGACACGAGGGGCTTCTGGCGCACGCAGGCGAGCAAGTTTGCCCTCCGTGTTCAGCGTGAGCCATGCAGTTTCCTCTGGCACCATAAAGTCTTCTGCGCTCACCACAGCGGTTGCCGTTTCATCCACGATGATGGTGCGGCGTGGTTCGTTGTACAGGGTCGCAATTTCTGTCAGTTCTTCGGCAATCACGCTGCGCATTTGCTCTGGACTGCTCAGTAGCCCTTCCAGATATTCGATGATCTGAACTTTTTCGTTGTATTCGTCCGTGATCTTCTTACGTTCCAGTGCAGCAAGGCGGCGCAGTTGCATATCGAGGATAGCCTGCGCCTGAATTTCCGTTACCTTAAGCTGCTTCATCAGGTTATTACGTGCGGTATCTACACGCTGTGACTTGCGAATGATGGCAATAGCTTCGTCCAGATTATCCAGCGCGGCCAGTAAACCCTCCAGGATGTGTGCCCGTGCCCGTGCCCGCTCCAGGTCATACTCACTACGCCGCCGGATAATCTCCAGCCGATGATTCAGGTACACACGTAGCGCCTGCTTCAGGGTCAATACACGCGGCTGCCCATCCACCAGTGCCAGCATATTGATGCTGAACGTATCCTGCAATGGGGTGAGTTTGAACAGCTTGCTGAGGATTTTGTTGGCGTCCACGTTGCGCTGCAACTCAATCAGGATGCGCATCCCCTGCCGGTCAGATTCATCGCGCAGGTCTGCCAGCCCCTCAATTTTGCCGTCACGGGCCAGTGACGCAATCCGCTCAATCAGCGTGGATTTGTTGGTCTGGTAAGGCAGTTCTGTCACGATAATCTGCGATTTACCGCGCCCGATGTCTTCCACATAAACACGTGCCCGCACGGTAATCTTGCCGCGCCCGGTAGCATACGCCGTTGCCAGCGTGTCGTTGTCGTGTTTCAGGCCATCTTTATGACGGTAGACGAGGCCACCCGTGGGGAAATCTGGCCCCTGAATAAACTGCATCAGGTCGTCAACAGAAATGTCGTCCATCGTATCCCAGTGATCCAGCATGTATTGCAGCGCATCGCACACCTCCAGCATGTTGTGCGGCGGAATACTCGTGGACATACCCACAGCAATACCCGAGGCACCATTTACCAGCAGGTTAGGCACGTTAGCCGGCAGAACAGTCGGTTCCTGCAAGCTGCCATCGAAGTTCTCTGCAAAATCTACCGTGTTGCGGCCAATATCAGTCAACAGTTGTTCGCCAACGGTTGCCATGCGTGCCTCGGTGTAACGCATGGCGGCTGCACTGTCGCCGTCAATACTGCCAAAGTTGCCCTGTCCGTCTACCAGCTCGTAGCGCATGGAGAAATCCTGCGCAAGGCGCACCATCGTATCGTAGACGGCAGCATCTCCGTGCGGGTGGTACTTTCCCAGTACCTCGCCCACAATACGCGCACTTTTGAGGTAGGAGCTATCGGCCCGCAGGCCCATATCGTGCATCGCATACAGAATGCGACGATGCACGGGTTTCAGCCCATCACGGGCGTCGGGCAATGCCCGCGACACAATCACACTCATTGCATAATCCAGGTACGCTTCACGCATCTCCTGGTCAATATTAATCTTTCGGACTGAGCCGATATTCATCAGTCAATTACCTCGCCAGCATGGGATGATCGGGGTTTTGTAAAAATAAAGGGGGGTACAGCGCCATTCTAGGGCGCAGACCTATTCCTGTCAAACAATCATAGTGGTAATTTGCAGATGGAACAAGTGTTCGCAGTGCGTTTAGCCTCCGCTATTTGAACTTTTATATGCTTTTGAGGTCAGGTATGGTAGCATACGCGTCATGAAAAACGTGAAATTTTACCTTACGATTGTACTGTTCGGGGTGGTTATCCTCAGCGGATGTGCACCGGCCGAACCTCAAATCATTTTT
>JBCCQC010000486.1:0-4249 GCA_039024535.1 Chloroflexota bacterium | reverse complement strand
TGATTCTGGCGCTATCTACAACTCTGGTTTCCTTGAGATGGTCTATGGACTGGAAACCATCGATTACACCCAACTACCCGCCAACTTTGATAGTTACAGCCAGCGCGACCGGCTGCGCATTGTCCGACGCATGGTGACCGTGATGGACGCGCACACAAACGGACAGGATCTCGAAACCGGGAGGCCATTGCCCGTCCCGGAAATTGCACTGGAAGATGCACTGGTGCGTATCAGCGCGGCACAGTGATTCTCTGCTTTATCCGTTCTGTGCCCGGAAGTGATCCATTGTTGCCTTCACAGCATCGGCCAGCGGCGTTTCGTACACGTTATCGAATACGTCTGGCAGCACATTGCTTTCAAAACCAATCGGGAACGGCAAAATCGTCTCGCCCACAGTGACAGTAGTTCCCGGCGCGTTTTCCATAATCAGGTCGGCCACTGTCTGCACGGCGACCGGGTCTGTGCCAAGGTTATAGCCCACAGCGCCCTCGTGCGGATTTTCTGCCGCCTCAATAAACTGCTGCGCTACATCAGACGCATAGTGGAACTGCATTTTACCGCCGAAAGAAATGTGATAGTCCTCGCCGTTAGCAGCGGCCTGCATCGCTTTTGTGGGTTCGCTGGTCATGCCCTGGTCACGGGCGGGGCCATAGACAGTGTAGGGGCGCAGCGTGGTACTGGTGATGCCGTGGTCGTGCCAGTAAACGTTTGCCAGCCCTTCGTCGGCCACTTTATACACGCCATAGAGCGTGCGCGGCAGCATGGGCGCGTTGTGTGGTAAAAGCTCGGTGTCGTAAAGTTCTGGCGGGCCATACACCGCAATGGACGACGCCTGTGTAATATGGCTTACGCCCGTGGCTTTTGCCGCCTCAAACACATTGACTGTGCCGGTTACGTTGACCTGTGCGCCCAGCGGCGGGTTCGCGCGGCAGAACGGCACCTGTAACGCTGCCAGATGCACCACATGCGTAATGCCATGATCGGCAAATACGGCCCGTACACTGTCTGTGTCGGTCAGGTCGCCCTGTACGAATGTGATGTTTTGCTGTTCTTCCGGCGTTAGCAGCAGGTCAAGCCGGTAGCGGTTCTCACTCAGGTCAAAGCTGATGGCGCTTTTACCCTGCTTTACCAGATGGTGCAGCGTCCATGCGCCGATGCAACCCATTGCGCCAGTTACCAGATAGGTGCTCATGATCTAATCCTTTTCTATCGTATTTTTCGGGAAATCCAATTACAGCCAGCAGCGTCCCGGCCCGGACGTCCGCAGCCGGATCATCATATTATCGCTCTGGTGTGCATTCTCGCTATTCCCCGGAACAAAAACAACCGATTGCTACAGGCCGCGATTTCCTGTGGAAACGAGAACCCTGCGCAATAGATGGCCTGCTCATCGGTTGATCTGGCGCACGCTTTTTTGCAACCGTTCCACCTGTGACCGGCTGAGCCGCACCAGTTCACCCGGCTGCATTTGATCCAGCGTAATATCACCGATTGCCACGCGCACCAGCCTGAGGGTAGGGTGCCCCACAGCAGCCGTCATGCGCCGCACCTGCCGGTTGCGCCCTTCTGTGAGCGTGATCTCCAGCCATGCGGTTGGCACATTCTTGCGGTAGCGGATGGGCACGGGGCGCTCTGGCAGTTTCGGGGGGGCTTCCAGCAGATGTACCTGTGCGGGGCGGGTCTTCTTCCCCTTGATAATCACACCCTTGCGAAGCTGCTTCAGTGCGTCTTCATCGGGGATGCGCTCTACCTGCACGAAGTAGGTACGCGGGTGTTCGTACTTCGGCTGTGTGAGCCGTGCATTTAGCTCGCCGTCGTCGGTGAGGATGAGCAGACCCTCGCTGTCTTTATCCAGCCGCCCCGCCGCGTAGATACCGGGTACGTCGACATAATCACCGAGAGTGGGGCGGCCTTCAGGGTCGGTGAACTGGGTGAGTACATCGTAGGGCTTCCAGAAGCGGTAGACACGGGACATAAGGAAATGCTCCATTGGTGACAGATATGGCGGGCAACGAAAATTTTTTGACTCAGAGGTATCTTACTCAGGTACAAGTATCGTATGACAGAAGACGCCTTCTTCAGCTTCTTTCCAAAAAAGAGGAGCGAAAACATAGAGGCAAAAAACCGTGTCGAAAACAATGCTTTTGCTTCGTTGTCAATAATTTGATTTGCTCAAATCTTACAAAGTCGTTTTATCTGCTCCAGATGGCCCCGGTCGTGATTGGCCAACCACGTACCCAGGTCGAGTATACTTGTCTTATATGTACTACCCTGCCCCTTCCGTGCCCAATCCTCCGGTGTCATATTACGCACTATGTCAAGGCTCCGAGCACGTGCTGCGCGCATATGTATCATGAGTTCATCAACTGGCATAGTCTCATAACCTTTGCCCTCATGCAATTTCCACGGTGGTAAAGGCGATTTCAGCTCAGCGCCTTGCGCTTCAAGCACCCTTTGTACTCTCACTACGAAGAGCATATCTGTCTCAAGCATATGTCCTACGATTTCAGCAACACACCATTCATCCCGGGATGGCTTTTGCCGTAACACATCATCATCGACCGCTGTGATTACGGCTTCAACCTCATCTGGAATGCCATCAAGGATGGTGATGATGCCCTCTGGTCTTAATTGGCTGAGGTGTTCAGCCGTTGCAGAATAAAAGGGGCCAAACGCTTCGAATTCAACACTGAGTACGCCACAAAACGGACAGGCATGAGGGGGAGCACCTTCCAGAATAGCTCCACAACCATAGCAACCCCACAGAACCTGTGCTACATCACTTTCCAACACATCTGAATTGCTTTGCAGACTGACAATCGCACGCTGCACTATATCACGTGATTTTTCTCGGACATTAGCGGATTGCTCCAGACGTTTACGAACTCTGGAGTCCACACCCTCCACAATATCGAGATCCTTGTCCGCACCAATTTCGTCAAGGATGACGCTGAGTATATCTTGCTCCTGCTCCTCGTCCAGCAATCGAGCAGCCTCCATCGCGATGATGCGCTGAGAATGTGCCATCGCTCTCAGCAGTTTAGCGATGTTGAACCGCCCCTGAAGGACAGCTTGTTCAGCAGCTACTACATTGCGAATATAAGCTCGCCCTCCGCGTTCGATTTCAGATTCCAACAGCCTCTTCAGTTCATGTTCCATTTCAAAACCTCTGTGTCAGACAAACGTCGAATTGCTCTACTCATATACCGTGAATGTACACGCGCCCACCTCGGAGGCGGCGGTGGTACCCGGCCCGTAGAAGTTATAGCCATCGAACACCGCATTGCGCCATGTGACTGTATAACTGATGGTGTACTCCCCGGCACGCAGCGGCCCCACCGGAACATACCAGCTTACCGCCACATCGTTGCCCACGTCCTGCACCGGCTGGCGATACTGGTTCAGGTCAATCACCGGGTTATCGTTAATACGCACATCGTAAATCGCCTGCTCCAGATGCTCATCCAGATAGCGACGCTCCGCAGCATACCAGATCCAGAAGACATCGACTGTGGAGCCAGCCTTCAGGTTATCGGGGGCTTCTGCGTCGAACGATTCGTCGTCGCAGTAGGCCAGCACATCCACGCCGTTACGGATGACCGCTTCTTCGTTGACCAGAGAGCCATCCTCGTTGGCCGTGCGCGGTACCAGCGTGGGCGGGTCAGTTGCATCGGGGTCTACGGTGTTGGTCACTGCCGGGATGCCGAATTCGGTCACGGTGGCTTCTGGCGTGATGCTGGCAATCGCGGTCAGTTCCAGTGCCAGCGCAGTAGTATCTATCTGTGGGCCGGTGCTATCCCCCGGCTGTGTGGGAATCTGCACGATGCGATCTTCGGCGGCGGGCGTGAGCGTATTGCTGGGCGTGGGCGAGATGGGCGCGGCAGCCCCGCTGATGTTGAGGGCGGTAGCCGTGGCGTTGATGGCATCAATGTCAATTACCGGGATGCGCGACGGATCGCCAACAAGGGTGGGGGCGTTTGTGGGTGATGGCGACGGCGTGTTGGTAAACAGTACCGGCGTGGAATCGAGGTCGGCATCACGGGCGGTAGCGATCACTTCCTCGGTGGCGTTCTCGTCCGTGACGGCCAGCGCAACTGCCGGGGCATCCCCGGTGGCTGTGAAAACCGGCGTGGGCGTCACATCTGGCGCGACGACAAACGGCACTGTTGGCGTAATGGTGCCGCTGCCCACTACTGCCGTCGGGAACTCTGTACCCAGTGCAATTGCCGTCAGGTCGGTGGTGGGCGTG
>JBCCQC010000485.1:0-4267 GCA_039024535.1 Chloroflexota bacterium | reverse complement strand
GGATACAGTGCGCGAAACACTGGAGACGAATCTATATGCGGCGTGGCAGATGATACAGGTATTTTTGCCGTTGATCCGCAACAGTGAGCACCCGCGTATTGTCAATGTGAGCAGCGGCTCTGGCTCAATTGCGGAGATGGGCGGCGGCACACCAGCTTACAGCGTGAGCAAGGTGGCGCTGAATGCGCTGACGCGGATGATTGCGAGTGAGATGCGCAGCGACAAAATTCTGGTGAATGCGATCTGTCCGGGGTGGGTAGCGACGGATATGGGCGGTAGTGGCGGACGCCCGGTAGCAGATGGAGCGCGGGGCATCGTATGGGCAGCCACACTCCCGGATAACGGGCCGACGAATGGATTTTTCCGGGATGGCAAGCCGATAGCCTGGTAGCCCGCAGAGAAGAAAAAAGCGCCCGACGATGGACGCTTGTATGTTATGGGTGAAATATAGCGGGTTTAGCTGGTCGGGGAATCCGGGCCTTCGTGCATCTCGGAGGCGTCTTCTACGTCAATTTTGACCGTAGTTGACGGGGTGTTGCTGGCGGGCTTGCTCTCTACAAACACGTTATCAATCGCGCCAGCAAAGGCATTCCAGTACGTTTCAATATCGCTCGCCATCGTCTTGAGCACATCATCACCGGCTTTGCCCAGTTCTCTAAGTTGCTCCTCGGCTTTTGCGTTACGTGCCTGTAAATCATCAATGCTGCGTTCAAGCTCTGCACGGGCTTCTTCCCCGGATTGCTCGATTTTGCCGTTAAGCTGTTCGATCTGTGTCTTGATTTCGCGCATACGCTCTTCGAGGTGCTTCTGAATTTCTGTGCGGTTTGCCATGTGTGATATGTCTCCTGTGTGTTTTACTATACAACTACCGTACAGGCCGCGTATATAAATTGTGTAAGCATTAGCAAAGCAGCGGGTTGGTGCAGCGCCTATGGCCCCCATATTTCCCATAGCAGCTTCAGCATAAGCAGGCCACCCACAGCAATAGACACGGTAAACCCGATGACGCCAAGCACCGGAATAAAAGACCACGCCTCTGCCGGGTTGACGGACATGGCAATGGCAGAGCCGATAGTCATACCGGCAACAGTGAGGCCTACTGTAATCCGTTTGGCATTTTCTGATACGGCATCCAGTTGTGTTTGCAGGTCACTGGTATCAAGCTGTATGGTCAGCTTGCCAGATTTTGCCTCGCGCAGCACACGCTCTACAGCATCGGCAGCGATGGGTGCCAGCCGAAGGACTTCGGCTGTGGTTTCGTTCAGCCGATCCTGTATGACGGTTGGCTTGAACTGTTCCCAGAAAAGCTGGTCACTGACGGTATCGGCAATATCAGCGATTTGCAGTTCCGGGTTGAGCGTGCTGGCAATTTCCTGCGTTTGAATCAGCGATTTGATAGCAAGTGTCAACTCCGGGGGCAGGCGCACTCCGTATTCAAAGAACGTGTTCATCATCTCATACATCATATCTGCAAAGGACACCTGCGATAGTGACGCAACCATGTAACGATTGAGGATGTGCTCTAGCTGGCGGCGCAGGGCACGTTCGTCTACCTTTTTGAACGTAACACCGAGGCGTATAGCAATCCGTACCAGTTCGCGGGTATCCGGTTGTTGGAGGGCAATCATCATGTTGCCCAGTTCGCGGCGGCTTTCTTCCTCAAGGTAGCCCATCATGCCCATATCAAGGAACATAATGGCCCCGTCTTTGAGGTTGAGGATAACGTTACCGGGGTGTGGGTCGCCGTGGAAAAAGCCATCCATGAGGATTTGCCGGGACATAGCCTCAGTAAAGCGTGCAGCGACCTCAGCAGGGTCAAGGCCGGCCTGCCGGATAGCCGCAACATCCGTAATCTTGACACCTTCCACAAAATCCATCGTGAGCACTCTCTGTGTCACAGCGTGCCAGTGAATTTGAGGTACGCTGACGTTATAGATGGAATCCATGTTGTGGCGCAGCCGGTCGGCATTGCGGCCCTCGTTGCGGAAGTCCAGTTCGCTTTGCAGGCTAACGCGGAATTCCTCTGTGATCTCCATTAAACCCCGATTGCGCCCCAGTGTGTTTTCCAGAATGTTGGCCGTGGTTTGCATAATCTCAAGATCAGCAGCTATTTCCTCCTCAATGCCGGGCCGCTGGACTTTGACCACGACGGGCTTTCCATCCAGCAGGGTAGCGCGGTGTATCTGCGCGATGGAAGCAGCAGCGAGGAGTTCGCGTTCAAAGGATTGAAATGCCTCTTTGATCGGTATTCCGAGTTCATGTTCTACAATGGCGGTCGCTTCATCGGAGGCGAAAGGGGCAACGTGGTTCTGGAGGTTTTCCAGTTCAACAGAAACATCTCTCGGTAGGGCACTGTACTGGCTACCTGCAATCTGGCCCAGTTTAATATAAGTGGTACCCAATTCTTCAAGCATCATGCGGATTTTTTGTGCAAATGTCAGGTCTTCTGGTAGCGGAGGTTTATCGCTGATTAAAGTCTGAAGGTTTTTCAGTTCTTCGCGGTTGACCAGAATATCAAAGCCATAGCGCAGAAAAATAGCCTGCGTGTTCAGCAGCCGCTGTATGTTGCGAACAGGGTGACCGTAGCCCATAAATTCTCCTCATCCATCCGTCTGATTCTGATTACAGTGTGAGGGTGGAATGTGGAAATTACAATGGGTCAGGTCGCCCAACCTGAGCAAATCCTGAACGTAGGCACAGTGTGCGCCGCTGGCTGTGTACAATGCGGTCACTGTAGTGGAATAAATTACTGGAACCAGACGAGATGGAACACATTTCACAGGAATTGCTCAACCACGCCGTAATGGGCTTGAACCTGCGCGGAAATACACTGCGCGACGAACTCCCGGTAGGCCAGCCAACCCTCATGGTATTTTTGCGGCACTTCGGGTGCATCTTCTGCCGCGAACAGATTGCCGACCTGCGCAAAATCACAGAAGCAGACCCGAACTATCCGCCCGTAATGTTCGTCTATCAGGGGAGTGTGGAACAGGGGCGCGAGTTCTTCGGCAGGCTGTGGCCGGAAGCCCGCGCGATTGCCGACACACCGAAAACGTTCTATAACGGGTTCGGCGTGGCACGCGGCGGCATGAAAGAGATGTTCGGGCCGGAAGTGTGGGCCTGCGGGGTAAAGACATTCGTGACGAAGGGGCACTTCATCGGCATGAAAGTCGGCGACCCGTGGACAATGCCGACCTCGTTCCTTGTGGATGGCGACCATGTGCTGTGGATGTATGAGGGCGTCCACGCGGGGGATCACCCGGAGTTTGAGCGTGTGCCGCAGCTTGCAGGAATGGTAGGCCAGTTTGGGTAATCAAATTAGCATCATTGCACTACATGGGAACGGTGGTGGCGGCTTCCGGTTTGAGCGAGCAAAGCCGTATTTTCCAGAAAACGTGGACTTTGTTGCACCCACACTACCCGGTTTCGCCGGAGAGCCGCGTCATCCGGGGTTTACGACACTGTGGGACTATGCCGATTTGTTCCATGAATATGTGTATGTTCAGCCACGACCGCGAATTGTACTTGGAACCGGGATTGGTGGGGCAATTGTGCTGGAAATGTTGCAGCACCACGCCGATAAAGTAGACGGGGCTATTTTACATGCGCCCGTGGGCACGCGATTGGATACACGCCTGTTCCCGAAGCTAATGAGCCTGCCGGGAATGAAAAAACTGGGCCAGCTCACGTTTTCCTCACCGCTCACGCGCCCGGTTTTCCGGCGGCTGCTCTTCCATGAGCCACTGCCCGACGATTATGTGAACCGCTTCTTCGATGAGTATCGGCGCTGTGAGGTGTTCGGGCAGATGTTCGAGATCATCACGGCAGAGTGGTTTGCCACGTTAAAGCCAGTAAACGTCCCGGCGGTGCTGTTATGGGGAGAGCGCGAGAAAATCCTGAGTGTGGATCAGCTTGAGGATTACAAAGCCCTGCTGCCACAGCACATCGTCCATGTAGAGCCGGAGTGGGATCACTTCCCGATGGTGGAAACGCCGGAGCAGTTCGCGCAGGTGACGGTGGCGTTATCTGCGCGGCTGATTGCGGAGGTGGGCACAGCCTGAGCCATGCCCACGGTAGCTACTGGCTATTCGCCGCCGCCAATAGTGTACACACGCAAGGTGTTATCAGAGGCGGTGGTCGCCAGCATAGTCTGGTCTGGGCTCCACGTAATCTCACGTCCCCAGTCGTTGTGGTCAAAGAGCGAGGCCAGCAGATCGCCGCTTTCGACATCAAAGACGAAGACACCCTGGCTGCTAATGTAAGCCAG
>JBCCQC010000484.1:0-4306 GCA_039024535.1 Chloroflexota bacterium | reverse complement strand
ATGCTGCGCGTGTTCCGGGGGGTGGCCCCGCGTGTGATTGTCATCAGCAGTGTGGATGTGTACCGGGCATGGGGCCGCCTGCTGAACACCGAACCCGGTGACGTGGAACCCATGCCGCTGACGGAAAATAGCCCCCTGCGCGAAGAAAGCTACCCCTATCGTAAGCAGGTCAACAAAGACTGGCGCTACTACTACGACAAGCTGATGGTAGAAGCGGCTGCGCTACAGGTACACCGCCCCGCGTCTACTGTACTGCGCCTGCCGATGGTCTATGGTGAACACGACTACCAGAATCGCATCGCCGGGTATGTGCGGCGCATGGCCGATGGCCGCAGCCACATCTTCATTGATGAGCGCATGGCGAACTGGCGTGCCCCGCGTGCTTACATCGACAATGCAGCCCACGCGGTAATGTGCCTCGTCAATGAGCCGAAAACCATAAACCGCATCTACCATGTGGCAGAGCCACACACCGCCGCGCTGACCGAGATCGAATGGGTACAGGCAATTGGCCGTGCTGCTGGCTGGGATGGAGAGATTGTGCCGATGCCGTCGGAAAAACTGCCCCGCGATCTGAAGTTCAACCCGCGCGGGCAGGATGTGGTGCTGGATAGCACGCGCATCCGGGAGGAGGCCGGGTTTGATGAGGTGGTGGCATTTGAGGACGGGCTACAGCGTACTGTGGCGTGGGATGTAGAAAATACGTTGCCAGAGATGAAGCCGATGGACTACACAGCAGAGGATGCGCTCATCAGTGAGCAGCAATAGCAATAAATGGGGGCGGTTTGCCCCCCGTGACGGTAATGGCTATTCGCCACCCTCGCTGCGGCCAAGTGCAAACGAGTACCCGAAGTAAACAGCAACGGCCAGCACAGCGACAACAACGGTCACAATCAGCGAAAAGACGATGTGGCTGGCAAACGTAATGTCTGACATCGCTGGCAGGCGGGCAAAGCTACCCCAGCGAACGGCGAAGGCCACAACGAACGACATTACGACGGCGACGATCAGACCGAAACGCAAAAAACGAAGGCGAGACTCTTTATCACCACGGTTGATAATGGACAAAGTATAACTCCTATATACTGATTGATCCGATACCTTAACTATACTGCACAAATAAAAATTAGCAAATAGTCTGGTAAACAAGTATCAATTACGGTTAACTTGCGTAATACATTAAGGGTGTAGCGAGATATACGTGGCCCGCCTGAGCATGTAGACCGCCAGTTCTTCGCCGTAGCGGAAGTCGCGCATGACCCCCTCGTATGACATATTGAGGCGGGTTGCCAGTTTCTTAGCGTGTGTGTTGTAAGGGTGCATCAGCCCATAAATGTGTGCCAGCCGCCGCTGATGAAACGCTACGTGCAGCATTTTGTGGGCGGCTTCGGTGGCGTAACCCTTGCCCCGGTAGGGGCTGCCCAGCGCAATTGTCAGTTCCGTTTCGTGTTCTGCACCGGCCACCGGCAGCAGCGCCACATAGCCCATAAACACGTCATCGGCAGTGCGTGTGACGGCCAGCGGTGGGTGTGGTTCTCCCTCCCATCCCGCAATAAGCTGCGCCACCTCGTGTTCGGGGTCGTCTACCACGCCGCCGCTGATTTCGTTCCACACCGCATCATCCCGGATAATGTTCTGGACAAACGCGGGTACATCACCCGGCTCGAAGGGGTGTAGGGTCAGGCGGGCGGTCATCAGCGGCAGCGCTGCGGTCATGGAGATGGGCGTTTTTCTGCCAGAATGCGTGTGATTTGCTCAAGGTGAATGTTGTCGTGCAGCGCCACCTGCATCAGCGCATCCGTGAGCGTGAACGGGTAGTCGCGCTCCGGGTGGGTGCCGCTGCGCTCCCATTGTTCATCCGTTAGCTCCCGGAACCACGCTGCGAATTGTGCGCGGTGGGCAGCAAGCTGTGCAAATACGGCGTCTTTGTCCTGTGCGTTGTACTGCCCGTCGATCACATCCTGCTCATGATCGAAAACGGGCAGGTCGGGGTGATCCTGCGCAAGTATCATTTTCGCCCGTGACAGAAAAACCCGGTCGGCGTCCAGCAGATGCCCGACAACTTCCATCACTGTCCAACCGTCGCCGCTGTCACGATAGGTGGTGGCTTCTTCCTGTGTGATCTCTGCCATAATGTGGCCGATGGCGCGTACACTCAGCTTATCAATGAGGGCAATGTTCCGTTTACGAACCTGCGTCCATGTGGTCATACGTGTTTTTCCGTCAGGATTTTGACAATCTGTTCGAGGTGCAGGCTATCGTGCCAGACGGCCAGCATCAACTGATCGTTGATAGTGAACGGGCCACGGTTGGGGTGTGCGCCGGCCCGTGACCACTGCTCGTCGGTCAGCGTTTCGAAGTAATCAAGCAGGGTGTGGCGCTTTTCCATCCACTGCGAGTACAGGTCAGTGAGTGGCTGTGCGTTGTAGTTCTGTTCCTGCGTCAGCGCGTCGGGATCCGGGAAGCGCAGCGGGGGCATGTCCTTGGTGGCGGTGGCCTGTGCGCGTTCGATGAAGATGTCTTCGAAGTCGCGCAGGTGGCCCATCACCTCGGTGATTGTCCAGCCGTCGTCGCCGTCACGGGCGGTGGTTGCCACGTCTGGCGGGGTCATCAGCACAACCTGACTGTAGATGGTAATGTTGCGCTGGAGCTGCTGCATGGCCCATTTGCGGTAGGTGGGCATGTTGTCTGTCATGGGGGTGTCTCCGTTAAAATCTGACTCTACACAGATTTTAACGTGCCGTGGGCCAATGCGGTAAATACCAATTGGTATGTGGACGTATTCGGGGAGTAGAGGCGGGGCGGCATCCCACCCCAATTTGTAGAAGGTTATACGCTGGCCGGTTTCTCGCCGTCATCAAAGCCGTGCGACCCCACCAGCGGCACAAAGCGCACGCCGGTAATCTGCTCCATGTTCCAGCTATTGCCCTCGCGCACAATCTTTTGCAGGTACTGCTGCCCCCCCTGCGCCCCGATGGGCAGCACCATACGCCCGCCATCCGGGGACATTTGCAGGCGCAGTGGCTCTGGCAGGGCGGGGGCCGCCGCCGTGACGACAATCACATCATAGGGGGCCATATCTGGCATCCCCTGGGTGCCATCACCAATGTAGACTTCAACGTTTTCATAGCCCAGCCGTGCCAGCACATCGCCACTGCGGGCAGCCAGCAGCGGGTGCCGCTCTATGCTGATGACGCTATCGGCCAGTTCCGCAAGGATAGCCGCCTGGTAGCCGCTACCGGTGCCAATTTCCAGCACATGCTCTGTGCCGTCCAGTTCCAGCAGTTGCGTCATCAGCGCCACAATGTAGGGCTGGGAAATCGTCTGTTTTTTGCCGATGGGCAGTGCGCCGTCTTTGTAGGCCACTTCGCGGATGCGCTGCGGCAAAAACTCGTGCCGGGGGACGTGCCGCATGGCGTTGAGCACACGCGGGTCGTCAATGCCCCGCGTAATGAGCTGCTCCAGTATCATGCGGTCTCTTTGCGCCGGGTGTTTGTAGTCGTCCATGATGATCTATTCCGTTGTCCTGTTTTACCATCTATCGTGTGTCCACAGGCACCATCCCGTGCGCCGTGAATCTCCCCGAATTGACACAACAATAGCGTTTTAGTCCTATAGTGTTGAGTATAGTCACATGAAAAAATAAGGAAAATTGCTGCGTGTTACAATCATGTAAGGAACGGGTACAACTTCACAACGTTCACAAACGGATGGTCTGGCACGGTAAAGTGTATAAATCAATCGGCTGGCTGTGTTCCTGTGCCAGTTGGCCCCTGTAATTTTCAGTTAGAATATGTAAACTGCTTAACATAGTTTTAAAAACGGTCAATAACGGCGCCGGCATCACATACGCTCATGCCCGTTCCTGCACAGGCAGGGGCCGTATAGCAAGGAGACGTACACCCCGTGTACTGGTATGCCAATGATGTACAAATCAAAGTGGACTAACGACGACCAGACTACCGTTGTGGTGCAGTTCAGCGGTGTGTGGGAGGTTGAAGATTTTGAACAGGCAGAGCATGATCTGCTGACCATCTTAAGCGAAGTGGGGCACCGGGTAATCGTTGTGGTCAACATCACTGACCCGCGCCCGATTTCAATGCATGTGCTGGAAAATGTGCGCAACCTCATTAATGTAAAGCACCCCAACCGTGACCGCGTCGTGATGGTGGCACCGGATCGCTTTTTGCAGGGGATGCAGCAGGTGATCGTGCGCGCTTTTGGTGGGAATGCACCACGCCACCTTCAGTTTGCCAGCGACACGGACGCTGTCGAACGTGGCCTGCTCCACTGATTTAATCGCCGT
>JBCCQC010000483.1:0-4312 GCA_039024535.1 Chloroflexota bacterium | reverse complement strand
GGTGAAGACCTCGTAAATGAACTTGCCGGGGACGGTCATTTCTGGCTGCCAGCGGTCAAGTTCCCGCCATGCGCCAAGCTGGTATTGATACAGCTCAAAGCGAATGTTGACCTCGCCGTGTTCCCCACGAAATTTCACGTCCAGCGCAATGGGGAGTGCCGCCCCCCGTTTGTTGATGCGCCGGTTAAGCTGGCGCACGATGTAGGTGGCCGTGGGGCGTACCCGCCGCCGCAGTGCTGGCTCTGGCAGGGTTTCTGCCCGGTTCAGTACACCGGTCAGGCGGCGCAGCACACGGTTAGGCACAATGACCTGCGTGCGAGATACACGCCCGTAGGTGTCGTACTGGCTGGCACGGATGCCCACCACTTTCCATCCGCTAAAGCGGTTCCCGGCAGTGTCTGTAATGAGCTTACGGGCGTGCAGGTTGCCCTCTGTGGCCTCGGCCATCATGGAGCCATTCTGCGCCACCTGCTGCCACATCTGCCGCCGTCCGGGTATGGAATCCGGATGCATTTGCGGCATCCCCACGTAGGGGGGTGGGTTCGCTGGGAAGGTGGGACGCGGTACGAACAACAGCCGGAACAGGATGACCACCAGCCAGATGACGATGAACGCCACCAGCACAGCCAGCAGTAACCCGGCAAGCTGAACCGGGTCTTCGAAATCAAGTTCAAAGGGCAGGTTTGCGGTGGCGGCTTCTATTTGCACCTGCAATTGTGCGAGCAGGTCAGTTTGTGCTGGTGTGTCGGTTCCGGGGGGTGTTGCGGGCGGTTGTAGATCTGCCGGTACTTCCGGGATGGTGAATTCTGCAAGGCGGCGCACCGGGTTGAACTCTGGCGAGGTGATGACGAGTTCGAACACAACGTTTTCGGTTTCGGGTTCGACATCGGCAAAGGCGCTGACAGGGAAAACCAGCAGCAGTTCGTAGGTGTCCCCGGAGGCGAGTGGCGGCACCTCACTGGCGGCGAGGGCGACTTCGCTACCCAGCTCACTCAGTTCGACGTTAGCCGTCTCTGTGGCGTCCCCGCCCACATTAGAAACGAGAAACTCCGCCTCGATCTGTGTGCCATCTTCAGACAGCAACCGCGCAATCGAAAACGCCGTGTAGTCCGGCGCGTCCTGCTGGGCGTGGGCCGGGGCCGCCGCCAGCGCGACGATCGCAATACATATGCCGATAAATCCGATTAAACGCCGCATGGGAACGCACTTCCTCAACCTGTTACAGAACCACAACTTTAATGATATGCGGATCGCGGAATCTTGCCAGGGGTGAGTACCCCACGCTTTGCATACGCCCGCCGGGTGTGCTTTTTGATCCTCACTGACGCGGCGACATGCTATCTGCAATAAACCTGTCCGTTTTGTGTCCGTTTTATGTCCGTTTTCGCCCATAGCAAACGCCGATTTTGCGACGCTGTAGCCATCGTAAACAACGCTATAAGGAGCGTATTACTATGGTTACACGTGATCCCGGTGACCCGATCCCACCGATCCTGCCAGTTGCGGACCCTGGAGACCCGATTCCGCCCATTCTACCGTAAGTTGTTGATGGCGTAACCGCAGGGGGCCTGTGACTTCGGTTGCATGGCCCTCAACGTTAAGTATCAACCTGTTTACATTGCAACAGAATGATGGTAACGTGTATTTAGTACGTTATTAAATAACTGTATTGGAGTAATCACATGTTCAGTTCTACCAGTCTGGTCACAGCAATGCCACCAGGTTTTCCGGTGCCGCCCCCTCCCATCGTGATGTCAATGCCACCCGGCGCACCTGTTCCACCGATCTTGCCGTAGACTAACTACCAGCATGTTCAATGTAATCGGGGTGGCGTTGTGCCTCCCCATTTGCTACGACAGTATCCAGTCCTCAAAGGTCAGCCAATTCATTGACATTTTTCTGAATACGCTTGAGGATATTCTCACGTAGCTCTGGCGTAGCGATAGATTTTGCGGTACGCATGGCACGGAACAGCCACGTCGTAGCAGCATCCTTCATACCCTGCTTCAAATACATAAACCCTATACCATGCTCTGCATTAGCGATATTCGGAACGTCCTTTGCATCCTGCCAGCGTTCCAGAGCACCTGATAGCATGATCTCTGCCCTGCCATACTGCGCGAGGTAGGTTAAGCAAACCCCACGTGAATACATCGCCAGGGCCACATATGCCTGTATACCTGTATCGGAGGCGTATGAGATTACGGTTTCGAAGGTATCAACCGCTTCTTTGTAATCTTCCCGCGCACGCTGTAACACCCCCAGTTCATAAAACGCGATCCAATAGTGATGCCTGTCAGGAAGTGTCTTGAAATGTGCCACTGCCTCTCTGAGGTACTGTTCAGAAAGCAGGCGTTGTTCGGCCAATCTTGCAGCCATCGTCATCATTAACAGGCAAACACCCATGTGACGATCAATATCGGTGCTTGTTTCACCAAATTTTGATAAATCACGTTGCCAGTAGCGATACCAGATAGCATAGGCCGTTTGCGCAAAACCCGCTGCTGCTATCCCTTCTTCTCGCCGGATGTGATACTGTGCGGCGGCTTCGTACACCAGTCCTCTTGTGTACAGGTTGCTGGATTCAGCAGCGAGGTACAGCATAGCATCATAGTATGAACTGTTTTCTATCTGGGGTTGGAGTGATGCTGCCCGTACGATATTGATGTAACCATTTACGCGGTCTGTGCTATTGTTTGTTCTTTCCATTGCCCGCTCGAACGAGAGTTTTGCGGCATCGGCGCGGTTTGCCACTATATCGAAATAGCCAATCTCAAAGCGCACCCTGCCAATAACTTCCTCATCACCTGTACAGAGTACGCGTAGCAGTAGCTTGTCCAGCAGTTTTTCCCAGCGGTGCCGCTGTGATGAGTAGAGATAGTGGCGTGCTACCAGAATCATTGCCGTGGCTGCGTCGTGGATAAACTGCGGGCGGGTATGGTCGTGGAGCAGGTTGTAGAGGTCGTCTTCGTTTTCTTCCAGCCAGTGGGGGTTGGTGTGGTTGCGGCGTATATCTGGCAGGGTGCGGGCAAGTTCACTGGTTGCGGCATCACCGGGGTTGTACATAATTCTACCTGAGGTGTAACGAGCAATGAGGATGCCTTTTATCGTAGCATGAGATTTACGGATAATTTGTTTAGCAACAATGGAAAAAACGTAAACGACGGAGGGTCACAAAAAGCTAATAGTGTCGTGGGTGGGGCAAACAGGGAGAGCATTTTTGCTCCCCCTGCATGAGGGTCTTATTCTACCGGGGCAAAGCGCAAGACCTGTGCTGGTATGCGGCTGCTGCCGTAGTGAATCATGTACAGTTCACCGCTTTCGTCCTCGCCAAACGAACTGATAGTAAAGTCTGTGTCGATGAGCAAATCAGACTGCCACACGCCGCTGGCATCACGATAGGCAGCCCACACCTGCCCGGAGCAGTAGTCACCGTAGATGTAAGCACCCTGCAACGTCGGGATGGCCTCGCCACGGTAAACGTAGCCGCCGGTTACAGAACAGTTGCCGTTAATGTGCTGGTACTCGGCAATCGGCCCGGTCAGGTCAGCGGGGATAGCCGCGCCGGAGAATGGGTTGGTGCCTTCCATAATGTTCCAACCGTAGTTCTGGCCGCCCTGTCCTGCTGGCTGGTAGTTGACTTCTTCCCAGCGGTTCTGGCCTACGTCGCCCATGTACATATCGCCAGTTGTACGGTCAAAGCTGAAGCGCCACACATTGCGCAAACCATAGGCCCACACTTCCTCTGCGCCGAAGGTGCTGCCCACAAACGGGTTGCTTTCCGGGATGGCGTAGGGCAGGCCGCTGTCTACATCAATACGCAGCAGCGTGCCAAGGAGCGTATCCGGCTGCTGGCCGCTGTTGAGCGGGTCGCCAGCACTGCCGCCATCGCCCACACTGATGTATAGGAATCCGTCCGGGCCGAAGTCGATGTGGCCGCCGTTGTGGTTGGCGTAGGGCTGCGCGGTACGGAAGATAATGTCGCCGCTTTCGGGGTTGGCAACGTTCGGGTCACTACCAGACGCGGTGAACCGGGCCACAATGGTGTCATTGCTGCTCAGTTCCGTGTAATTGATGAAGAACTGGCCGTTGGTGGCATAATCCGGGTGGAACGCAAGCCCCAGCAGGCCGCGTTCAGTATAGCCACTGCCCAGCGCATCGCTGGAAATCAACCCGGAGGCATCGAGGAAGGGGGTGGGCAGCAATGTGCCGTTTTCCATGACGTAGATGATGCCGTTTTGCTGAACCATAAACAGTCGGTCGGTACCGTCCCCGGCGTGTGTGACGTAAAGAGCGCGGGTAAAGCCTTCTG
>JBCCQC010000482.1:0-4315 GCA_039024535.1 Chloroflexota bacterium | reverse complement strand
GTCGTCATCGAACCCGTCGTCGAAATCGCCGTCGTCAAAGTCGTCATCGTCATCAAACCTATCGTCGTCGAAGTCACCGTCCGGGCGGCCATCCCCATCTTCATCAGGGAAATCATTCTGGTTGCCGAACTCGTCATCGTCATCAATGAAATCAAACGGGTCATCGGGGATGCCGTCGCCATCAGCATCAAAGTCCGCGAACCCATCACCGTCCAGGTCAGGGTCGGGCAGGCCGTCGCCGTCGTAGTCATCCACAAAGCCGTCACCGTCCAGGTCGTCGCCAACTTCATCGAAGTTACGCAGTTCTGGCTCTGGCTCAAAGAAGGGATCGTCAGCAAATTCTTCGTCCAGCTCTGCCTCGAACTCAGCGAAGTCAAATTCCTCATCCTCAAAGTCCGGGCCGAAGAACGCTTCCAGTTCCTCGTCGGTCAGGTCGCCATCCAGGTAGGCATCAATGAACAGGTCACGCTCTTCTGGCGATAGCGGCTCTCCGAACTCATCCACGAAATAATCGTCCAGATACAGTTCAATCTCACGGGCCAGGCGCTCCTCCAAAAACTCGCCCTCTTCGAAAAAATCATCGGCGAAGTCCGGCACTTCAAAGTCATAACGCAGTACCTCGCCATCAATCTCATCAAGGTCTTCGAAGAACGTCAGTTCCTCGTCGTACAGGATGGCCGGTTCGTTAAAATCGTCAATGTTGCCCACCCTGCCGTCATCACCCAGGTTCGCCTCTGCGGTGAACCCCTTATTGATGACAACCGTGCGCTCCTGGCCCGTTTCTGGATCCATATCGCGGACAGTGGCTGTGCCGTCCAGCGTGGTAATGCGCAGCCGCTGGTCATCGCGGGTATCGAACGCGACGGTCGAACCGACCGTGACGTTCGCGCCGTTCACGCTCAGGTTGATGGCGACATTCTGCGGGGACTGCACCAGCAGCGAGTTCGGCGCGTCGGCACATTCCGGGGCACCCAGGCCAGTTTGCAGCACAAACGACTGCATCGGGGCAAAACGGCTGTCATCCAGCACCGGCAGCGTAGATGCATCGAAAGCCGCATCGTCAAAGCGGACGAGGAAAGACGCCACCCACATCGGGAAGTCGTTGTAGACCACCCGGTACCATTGTCCGGTTTCGTCCACAGCATCCACGCCCACAGCATCGCCCACAGTCGCAGCCACAATTACGCTGAAGGTGGTGCCGGGGCCGCTGCGCAGGTTGATCTTTTCCTGGTCGGCAATAAGCGTGGCGGGGGCCGGGTCTGGCAGTGACGTAGCCGTGGCCGGGTTGACCTCATTTTCAATAGAGACATCACCAATAAGCACAAACAGCGCCCCCTGCCCCGGCAGCGTATTGGGCAGGTTTGCCTGCACACTCATCACGGCCACGCCCCACTCCTGCGTTTCCGGGTTCAGGGGGGCCGTGCGGATGGTTTCGATAATGTCGATGGGGGTAATGGCACCGGGGGCGTTGAATGTTTCTTCCTGCACCTCGTCAAAGAACGTGGTTACGACGCGGTTCACGCCGTAGCAGGCCTGGTTACGCCCCAGGCCGGTACACAGTTCATCCAGCGATTGCAGCGCCGCGTTGACGGTCGTAGGGCAGGTGCCTTCGCTGCTGCTACCACCGCCGGGTACCTGCGCAGCAGCCCCGCCAATAAATACAAACAACAGCAAAGCCGGGATATACAGGGTTAGCAGGCGTTTATGCATCCGTCGTGTCTCCGTCATGGGTTAATCTGTACTCCCAATCATAGACGAATTACGCCACGCCGCCACATTCCGTCAAGAAACCGTCACAGATGCGTTGGCAAAGCGGACATTAGCCGTACTTTGAACGTCCATAACAGGTTCGCCATAGTGCTCCCGGTAGCCGTAGCGTACTATGGCATCACAACTTATTCAGAGCTATTGAGGAGCTATCATGGCGGAGATTAAAACCATCAACGTAACCGACTATCCGGCAGAAGTAACCGAAGAACATGTGTTGATTGACGTGCGTGAACCCCATGAGTACGAAGCAGGCCACCTCCCCGGTGCAAAGAACATGCCGCTGAGTGAGTTCCAGAGCACCTACAGCGACCTGCCAACCGATCAGGCAGTGGTGATCGTGTGTAAGTCCGGGGGGCGCAGTATGCGTGCTGCGGAGTTCCTCAAGGGCACCGGCCAGTACGTTAACCTCATCAACCTCGATGGTGGCACCGACGGCTGGGTAGAAGCCGGTAACGAGGTGGAATAAAGCGCTGACCACGCAGCTACATCAGGGTGCGGGTGGCCGGGGGCAGCCACCCGCGCTTTTGTTTTCGCCAACGCTCAGCCAGCCAGCACGCGGGCGTTTTCCGCGTCCCACACCACATAACAGCTTTCGCCGCTTTCCATCGTGCAGTCATAGCCCGCGCCGTGGTTCTGCTGGCGCACCACCACCTCGGTGTTATCCGTCAGCCGGATGATGTAGCGGGTGTCTGTGCCGATGTAAACCGTCTGCACAATTTCGCCGTTCACCACGTTCATGTTGCGCTCTGCACGGATGGACGCCAGCGCCTTATCAGTGATAGGGCTACGGGTGCGGTAGATCATGCAATTTTTAGCGCAAAGGCGCAGAGACTCAAAGGGTTTCTAAAACATTTACGGCACGCATCGCTGGAGTGGGAACTGATACAGGCGACTTGCCATGTCGGGAGGGTAAATCATTTTCTCGAGAGTTGCTTCAGATGGTGTAAGTCTTACATCATCCACAATACCGGGTTCTGGCCCACTCCGATCTGAGAACAGGATTTTTTCGTCATGATATTCGTACTGAATCACACCAGCGCTGTCTATTCCAAGTGCATCAGGAAGACCATATAGTGAAACCATATCACATAATGATAACTGAATGTCAAAATCGACAAGATGAATCTGTCCTGAAAAGGCGTTCACACTGACACCCGATGCACGCTCGTTTGTTCGCGGATCCATCACCACTATATAGTTAAAATCGCCAGCTTGAATCAGATCATACGGATGACCCACCGAGTCAAGATAATTCTTCAGATAATCCTCTGTTAAAGATTGAATGTCCAGTTCACTCCAGCAGGGAATCACGCACAGTGGGTCAGCAATTTCGCTGCCTTCGCTTACAGGGCGTGCCAGCACCAGAGCAACACCCACTGCCAGCAAGATTGCAGCAAACAGTGTGGTTGTTACTCTGTAGATCAGTCCGGACATATTGTCCGTGTTAGCTCGCCAGCACGCGGGCGTTTTCCGCGTCCCACACCACATAGCAGCTTTCGCCGCTTTCCATCGTGCGGTCATAGCCCGCGCCGTGGTTCTGCTGGCGCACCACCACCTCGGTGTTATCCGTCAGCCGGATGATGTAGCGGGTGTCTGTGCCGATGTAAACCGTCTGCACAATCTCGCCATTCACCACATTCATATTACGCTCTGCACGGATGGACGCCAGCGCATTTTCCACCGTCACTTCTGCACGTCCGGCCCCGCGCACCGTCCCGCTTTCCGGCAGCACATCAATGCGCTCCGGGCGCAGCGCAATCGCAACCGGGCTGTCTACTGCCAGCGTATCATCATTTAGCGATGCCTCCACCACCGTGCCGTCACGCAGTTTCACACGGCTGAGCGTACCCGTAATCACCTCGTCGTTCACCGTGAATTCCTCCACAGACTCGTGGGTTTTCTCCACCAGCGTCCCATCCAGGAAGTTCGTCTCACCGATGAAATCGGCTACAAAGCGGTTCACCGGGTTCTCGTAGATGTCGCTGGGCGTGCCAACCTGCAACACCTTGCCATCACTCAACACAGCAATACGGTCGGCCATCGTCAGGGCTTCTTCCTGGTCGTGCGTAACAAACACAAACGTAATGCCAAGGCGCGTTTGCATGTCCTTCAGCTCGAACTGCATCTGCTTGCGCAGCTTCAGGTCAAGTGCGCCCAACGGCTCATCCAGCAGCAGTACCGCCGGTTCGTTCACCAGCGCACGGGCCAGCGCCACCCGCTGCTGCTGCCCACCGGACATCTGTTTGGGCTTACGGGCCGCCACCTGCGGCAACTGCACCATATCCAGCGCCCGCTGCGCCTTTTCTTTCGCCGCGTTCTTCTTAACGCCGCGCATCTCCATGCCGAACATCACGTTTTGCAGCGCGGTCATATGCGGGAACAGCGCTGCAAAACGTGATGTTCGGGCTGGAGATGCGCGGCGTTAAGAAAAAAGATGCGGTAAAAGCTGCTGAGAGCGCCCTCAACATGGTGCAGTTGCCGCAGGTGGCGGCCCGTAAGCCCAAACAGATGTCCGGTGGGCAGCAGCAGCGGGTGGCGCTGGCCC
>JBCCQC010000481.1:0-4326 GCA_039024535.1 Chloroflexota bacterium | reverse complement strand
GCATCACGCAAGAACGGAGACTCCGCATTGATTATGTCTACTTCTTCCTGTGAAAACTGGCGCAGGCGGTCGTAGAATTCGATAAAAGAAAACTCCACTAAGAACACCTGGTAAATACCAGCGGTCAAAGCGGCGCTAAATTCTTCATACCAGTTGGTGTAAGTGCCTGTGGCAATGAGTGATGCGATTGCGCTATCAAACACAGTTTTGTACCGCTCAGACACATAAAATGCAGCAGCACAGTAATCAGTATCTGTAAAACCGCCAGGTGGCTCAACGGGTGGCAACTCTGCGGGTGGGCAATCAGGACACTCACCGTCCGCACCATCAACACCGTCTGTACCGTCAAATACGGTGAACGTCTCATCAATATTACCGTCCCCGTCATTGTCGATATTGACCACATTGCCACCGTTAATCGGCACCGTGCTGATGGTGGGACTGGTGCCGTCTATGCCGTCCAGAACAGTAAAGCCATCCTCAAATAGGCCGTCGCCGTCCATATCAAAATCAACAGATGTACCGCCCAGAATTTCAGTGATCTGTACATCGGGCACCGGAGCCGCAGCGCCGGGTGCGCCGGGTGCGCCCTCATCTCCGCAGATGTCCTCTCCACCAGGAACGGTGCTCCATTCGGCTTCCGGGTTCGGGCGGGTTTGTAGTTCGCAGTTGACCACACGAAACTCAGGTTGCGGCACGTTCAGGCCCTCCGATGCAAAGCCACACAGATTGATCTCGCGGATACCACCGCCAAAACCGAGAATGTTTACCACGTCAAAAATGTCTTCGGGGATGTTGATTTTGGGCAGCATGAAGACTTCCACAAGATGCTGCCCTTCACCGGTTATTGTGACCTCGGCCTTTTTCTCTCTAAACAGGCCACCCCGGTAAATGAGACCAAACAGGTTGCCTAGCGCTTCCTGCGTAGAATCGAAGCTCTGTACCGTTTCAGTGACCAACTCAACAAACAGAGCAGAAAGAAAGTCACGATCCACCACCACATAGGCATATCCTCCCTGGGGAAACCCCACAAATGTAAATTCAACTTCGCCTTCACCCTCTACTGTAAAGGAAAAACGTGGGAAACCGACATTAAGGTTATTTAGAATCTCAAAAATGTTAGCGCCCAGCGTGGACGCAAACGCGAAGTAGTCGGTGTACACGTCCCCCTGCTGCAAGCCGGGGATTAACGCGGTGGGGCCTGTGGCAATACGCCACGGTGGTAAATTATAGGGGTTTGGCGCAAAACCGGGCTGGGCAAACGGGTCAATGGGTGCCCATGTCCACCAGCCACTGTCGGGGGTGTACACCTTGCCGCAATCCCCGCTGGGCGTGGGTGGGCACGGGCGCACGCTGCTGATGAGCAGTTCAATCTGCTGAATGGCGTTATATACCGCCTGCTCATCGACCGTCCATGCATCCTGTTGTTCCAGTACACTCCACGCGCCTAAAATGTGCGAGAACCACTCTTCGTTGATCTGAACGCACAATTTCGGCTCATCCAGTATGCCCACATCAGGCGCAGGCAGTGGAATCTGACGGGGCGCATACTTACGGCGTAGAAAGTCATAGTCCCAACGGGTACCCGGACGCGGCCAGAATTTATCAAAGCGGCTGTTGTCCGGCATTATACGACACCGTATGCTGAATCAAGATAAGCTGTGATCTGAGTCTGTAGCGCCTGTGGCACATCCCCCACGTCATTCCAGCCGCGTGTACCGCGCAACTCGCGCAGAATGAATCGTTCCACGACTGTACGGGGCTGTCCGTCCGCAACCAGATCATCCACGGCTGTGCGCAGGTCTGCCAGTGCCGCATTCGGCGTGCGAGTTTTAGCAATCTGTGGGATAAGATTGCCCGCCGCGTCGGTGGCACCGCTGGCCCGGATCGCCGCGTCGTCTCGGACTGCTGTCAGTTGCCAGTGAACTTCAATATTGGATGTGACGACGGTCACACCGGGCGGGGTCACATCTCGAATGCGCAACAGCCCGTTCACAATATCGTACACAAGATTACCTGTAGGCCACTGACCGCGCCCGGCCTGCAACCAGACACGCACCGCGCTGGTTTTCACCAGAGCAACCAGCGTGCCATTGTCCAGCCCGAACTCGCTATCCAGATCAACCAGAGCAGTACCACTAACCAGCGTGGTAGTTCCGGTATGTGTAACATACGCCTGCGGCCCTTCCACTGCGGCGTAGCGCAGTTGTTTGTTGTCATTCAAGGGGTGGGAAATAAGGAAATGTTTAGACCCCGTGACGTTTAAATCTCCCGTCACGAGTGCATCGGCGTCCAGTGCCACAAAATCACCCGCAGGATTGAAAGCAATCGGGGCCGCTACCAGATTGCCCGATGTGTCGTAATTAACGTATTGAAAGTTGCCGTTGCCAACCTGTTGAAGACGACCCCGACGAACTCCATTCACAAACAACTCCACACGGGCCGCATTGCCCGCCTTCACTTCTACCACGGCGTTACCGCTGTCATTACGAGCGGTGAGGCCAGTGGCGGTTAGCGTGTTGATGGTGTCAATTGTCACCGTGTTTCGGCTGTCATCGGCCATATCATTCAACACAAAGAAATCTTCGTACTGTCCTGAATCTAAATTCAGCCGTTGCAGGATGTAAGGTACACCGGGCTTTACCCGGAATAGCTCCCGTGCGTTTTCAAGAAAATCAGCCACGCCCTGCACACTCGCTATAATCTGTTCAACGGCCTGCTGTGCGGCGTAAATCTCCGCGTCGGTGCCCGTCCAGCTATCGCGCTGTTCCAGCACACTGAGCACGCCAATCACATGAGACAACCACTCCGTATTGACCTGGAGCACTGACACAGGATCGTCAGTGCCGCCAGGCGTCGGGACGGGAAGCGGCTCCGCACGCACCAGATAGGGGAAGATGTAAAAGTCCTCATCCCACCGAATGCGCGGGTTCGGTTTCCGCTTCTCGAAGTCGTTACGCTTGCTACTAGCCACGGCTGGACTGGAACGACTCCAGCGCGGACGTGGTGGCAGTGATGTCCTCATCACGGGTGTCAGACGGGGAGATGGTACCGCTACCACCAACACCGGTCAGGTCAATGCCCGTTTCCATTGCCGTCAGGTACGCCGCCACATCCACATTCACCTGGTCTACCGCGTTACCGCCTGCGGTAATCAGGTTGTCAATGAACGTGGGGATACGCATCGACGTGAAGTTGTTCTGGGCGGTGCGGAACTGGAAGCGGGCACCTTCCTCAACGTCAGCCAGCGGACTGGGCGCATTGGCGATTGCCAGCGCGGACAGATCAACGTCCACCACGATACCAATGCGTGAAATGAACCCGTTGACGAGCGGGTCGATGAGCAGTGCCATCTGCTGACCGAACAGCACAGCGTCGGCAATGGCCGTGGACGACGGCAGATTAACCTGCGTGGACGATGTAGCGGCCTTACCATCACGGAAGGTGAACAGAATGCCAACAGCCATTATTCACCCCCTACCGGTGCGGGTGCGTTGGGATCACGGTAAGTCAGCACCGGGCGGCCCTGCGGCTGCGCCTTCATGCTGGCAGTCAGCAGCCGACGCTGCTTGAAGTTGCGGATAAACTCGGCGGCACGGCCTTTACCCGTTGCCTCCAGGTCTTCCACCAGCTTACCGTGTTCCACTTCCCCGCCGTTAGCTGCAATCGCGTCTTTCACGATTTGCAGCGCTTCAGCTTCAGAAAGTGCCATGTGAGATTTTCTCCTCATGTATGAACAAAATACAACAGCAAAACGCTATCGCGTTTCAGTGTCGCATATACACCGGGAGCGTTTTTATGCAGTTTTGCGCAATCTGTTTTTATTCCAGGTACGGAGTGAGGAAACGCTAATGAGCCACACACCACCGCATTTGAGGGCGGCAATATTACCAGCGTCGATAGCATATTGAATCGTGTTGCGGGCACACCCGCAGGCGCGGGATGCTTCAGCCACCGTCGTGACCTGTTTGAGAATGATGTAATGCGCTTTTTTTGCATCGTGCGGCATTGCTATCTTTTTCCCATGAGTGCAAATGGCCTTCAGGTCATTGCCTGAATTAGTCAGTGATAATCAAATCAGAACAATTGTATCATTTCAGGAAGATTTATCGCAATAACCAAATTTGATGCGCACTTGCTCCATGCATACCCTACGGCCACGGCCATAAATTCGTGCTATTGATCGCTTGGGTGGTGCAACATTGATCCGCAGTAATACTTGAGTCAATAGCACGAATTTATGGCCGTGGCCGTAGGGTATGCATGGAGCAAGTGCGCATCAAATTTGGTTATTGCGATAAATCTTCCTGAAATGATACAATTGTT
>JBCCQC010000480.1:0-4334 GCA_039024535.1 Chloroflexota bacterium | reverse complement strand
GAATCGTCTCACCGTCGGGAATCCACAGCCAGCGGCGTTTCACATCGACGTCGGGTCCGTTGTCCAGCGGGTTGCGAACTTCATAGGGTAGGGCATCCAGCGGGGGTGGGGGAAGCCGGGTCGCAAAACTACGGACATCGATATCTTGACCCCGCGCTGGATAGCCTATCGATTCTTCAGGAGGTAGCACGGACACCGGATCAGCAGGTGGCAGTATCGGGTTACCGATGCTCACGAACAAACTGACCAGCCCGCCCATCACAGCGGCGAGGATTATACTCGTGATGAGTCCATCTCGTAGATAACGTCCGTTTCGCTTCCAATACGCCTGCATTCTGTTCCTCTAGATCTCAATCTGTGCAATACATCACAAACTCAGATTAGATGAGAACCCCCATGTTTTCAAAACACAGCACCGGCGCGATGTTCAATGTGGAACAGAATGGCGAAATTGTGTCATCTACCCGAAACGCTGCGCTCCACGAAAACGCTCTGCTAGCAGGGCCAGCACCAGAAAGCCCACCATGAAGGCGACCAGGGCAATGATGTGGAGGGGAATGGTACCGGGATAGGCTGGACGAACGGTGGCTAATGCCAATTGTCCGGCATGAAAGGGCGGCCAGAGTGGCGCGATGCGCAGGACACCGGGGTTCCCTCGTGCAATCATTTCAAGGGGAACGACAATGCCTGAGATAGACGATACCACCAGGTAAATCATCATCAGGACGATTGGCGCGGAGTTTGCCCCGACCATAGACCCAATAGCTAACCCGACAGCACACAGGGGCAAACTGGTCAACATCATCGTCAAGGTCAATCTTGCAAGGGTGGTCAGGGGCAATCGAACTCCGACGATCAACCATGCCCCGATGAGCAGGACGGCTAACGCCATGAGCGTAAACAGCATACAGGCGACCAGCCGCGCAACCAGCGGTAATAGTGGTGAGATCGGTGCCAATCGCTGTGTCGTTGACCAACCCTGTGCCCGCTCCGTTGCCAGCCCCACCCCGAATCCGAATAGCGCCACGCCAAATGTGCCGAACGTCCCGAAACTGGCAATCAGGTGGACATTGCCCGGAATGCCCTCAATGTCGGGTACGCGGGGGTTCATGGCGGATAGACTGTAAAGAAATAGGGGGAATACCAGCAGCAGCGCCGTGTAGACCCGCATGCGAAGTAGTTTCACCAGCTCGAACTGAATCTGGGCACGGTAGAGCTGCCAGGTCTGTCGAAGCGTCATAATCACGGGGTCAACTCCTCGTTTTGTGTCAACAGTCTTACCGCCTCGTCCAATGTCACATTTCGCACCTCTAAATCAGTGAGTGCCGGGTCCAGTTGTAGCAGCTTATGCACCACAGGTTCCGCCCGGTTGACTATGATATGTGTTAGGCGACCTTCCTTGTGCACATCAACCACATGCGGTAGCCGCCGCAGTGTTGCTCTGGATGCAGTTGTCACACAGCGAATCCGACGGGACCCAAGGTGGCTTTTGATCGCCTCCGGCGACCCGTCTCGGATCAGATGTCCGCGATCCATAAGCAGAATGCGATCTGCCAGAACATCCGCCTCCTCAAGATAATGTGTCGAGAACACAACCGTGCCCCCATCAGCGGCAAACGCTCGAATCTGCTCCCAGAACCCCCGGCGCGCGTCAATGTCTAGCCCGGTCGTTGGCTCATCAAGAATCAGCAATGGCGGACGTCCACACAGCGCCAGAGCAAAGGCAACCCGCCGTTGTTGTCCACCAGAAAGTCGACCGAAGCGACGCTGTTCCAGACCAACCAACCCGGCACGTGCCATCACCTCATCCAGGGGCAGTGGATGGGGATAGTAGCGAGACCACAGGCGAATGAGTTCGTTGACACGCAAGGTCTCCGGCGCACCTGTGGTCTGGAGCATGGCCCCCACACAGCGCCGGTGGCGAGGTTGACGTGGATCTCCCCCCATCAGAGAGATGGTGCCAGAGGTCGGACGGATCATCCCCAGCATCATCGATATCGTGGTGGTTTTGCCCGCCCCGTTGCGCCCCAGAATCGCGGTGACACTGCCCCGTCTCATCATGAACGTCAAATCGTGAACGACGGCGACATCCTGATAGCACTTCGTGACCTGCGAAAAAGTGACCGCAGCAGGCTTATCAAACATCATCATCCCCTTCGTGTGTGGCAGAGCCACCTCCTATGGCCTGGCGAATCGCCGCTACCATGACGGCCTGCATATGCGCTGCAACCTCCGTTGGGGAGTGGTCAGGGGCATCCTCAACCCACCATCGAATCATCCAACTGAAACTCCCGGCGAGTGAGCGTGCCAGCATCGGTAGCGGTGTGTGCAGTTCATCTGGAGCAAAGGAAAGGCGCAGGCGCATCTCAAAGTGATCGGTTAGGGCATCATCAATGAGCTTTTGAATCACCGACACCTCCGCTCCCAGCCGATAGAGCAGAGTTTGAAAGCGTCCGGTATGTTGTGCGCGTTCGAGCAGAGCGACGACATCGGGATTAGGTTCGGTTGTTAACCATGCCTCACGAGTTGCCGGGGCGATGTTGAGCTTTTCAAAACGACTCCGATGAAGTTTGACCAGTATCCCAGCTTTATTCTCAAAGTGTCGGTAAAAGGTCGTCCGCCCGACATTGGCATGGTCCGCGATGTCACTAACGGTCAGATGCTCGTATCCCTTCTCGCGCACCAGTTCCACAAAAGACGTTACAATCGCCCGTTCCATGCGCTGCTTCTGTCGATTCTGTCCCCGATGCTGTGTTGTACCGTTTTTATGTTGTTCTATAGCTTTCATGGGCAGCCTCTACGCTCACTTTGTATCGACCGTCTATCGTATGTCAGGGTAACGTCAACAACAAAGGACACCCATGCGTTTTTGTTCCATATGGAACATTTTGATTGTTTTGTTCCACATCGTTAATCGTGGCAGTTCTGTTATTGATTTAGTCAAGGCTTTCAAGAGACATCGAACAAAGATATAAGATGACTTTAGAGGGGATAAATACGCCAGACACGATAAATCCCACCGAGTCAGCGAAAGAGGTGAGCGAGGTTGGCTCGAGGGAGGTAACTCTGGGAGTGAGACCCCTTGCAATACGCCGATCTCAGCGATGTATGCCTCGGAGTATGAGTAAGTAGGTTATTCAACACACTCATATTTAATCGCGGTGAGATAACTTCCCAACGGAAAATTATCCTAACTGCTTCCGGTCCGGCTCCTGTTAGAGTATTTTCTAGCCTATGCCATATCCCTATCTGTGATTCGAAAACCCGTAAACGAATTTGAGCGAATTTTTCACATTCAGGTTGACTGGATTGTCTAATGATATGTGGTAGCTAAACGAAAAGGAGCCGTATATGAAGAAGCTGGACAACAAAGTAGCCATCATCACCGGTGGCGGAAGTGGTATCGGACTGGCGAGTGCCCATCGCTTTGCAGATGAGGGGGCGCAATTGGTCTTGTTTGGTCGTGACAGGGCAAAGCTTGATCAGGCGGCAAAAATGATTGACACGGATGTGCTAACTGTCGCAGGCGACATGGCGCAGCTCGCTGATTTAGATCGGCTGGTTGCCGAGACAACAACCCGGTTCGGGCAGGTTGATGTGTTGTTCCTGAACGCCGGCAACGCGCCGTTTGGGTCTATTGAAGCAACAGATGAAGCGCTGTTTGACACTTGCTTCAATGTCAATGTACGCGGACGTTACTTCGCCATTCGGAAGTTCCTGCCTCATCTGAACACTCCGGCTTCCATCATCCTCACGGCGACAGGACTAATGGGGGTAGTTACGGGATACGCGATAAATCCCCCCAAGTCAGTCGGTTGAAGTGAGCGACATCTCTCGTAAACTCGTTCTTTTCGCCTCGCGGCTCTGGTCGCCTGAAAGATGTTCGCCAACAGTATTTTATGTTATTCATTTTTTTACTTTTTTGAATAATTTTCAGTCGGCAATTTAACTATAAATGTAGTTCCAATGCCAACTTTACTATTAACTTGAATTGTGCCATGATGGCGCTCCACGCAATCTCTGACAATACTCAGCCCAAGACCAGTGCCATCAGTATACAAAGTATCATGAGAGCGGTAAAACGGCATAAATATCCGGGAAAGATCATCAGGATTTATCCCAATACCTTGATCTGCTACAGAGAGAACCGCCCAACTATTCTGTATTTTTATTTTGAGTTGGATGGATTGAGACCCCTTGGAGTATTTGACAGCATTAGAGAGTAAGTTTGACAAGATCCGAGTAACCAGTGTTTCGTCAAGAGAAACTGTGTGCTGACTGTTGGATTCTGCTTCATAGATCAGTTCAATATTTGCTGTTGGATAGTTTCCTTG
>JBCCQC010000479.1:0-4350 GCA_039024535.1 Chloroflexota bacterium | reverse complement strand
CAGATTATCGTCATGTACATGCTGGTTGGTGCCGTCACCTTCACCAGTCTCATCGCTGCCTATCTGACGTACCGTACATTTTTCAACAACGAACATCAATTTGTCGATGTACAGGTCAATAATCCGGAGTAGCTCTTCACCGCAATCAGTTCAATATAAAGCCAGATTGGACAGGAAAGAGCAACCAGCGGCATGGATTCTTTGTGACGCTCACTGCCAGAATACCTTTACGCTGTCTTCTCCTTTTCAACCGTGATACCCGGCGAATTGGCGTGCCCGCCGTAAAGGTGGCACAGTGCATTGTGGTTATCTGCAACAGAGACATTGGGTGGTGAGATAGTCAAACAGGCCTCCATTGCATCCGGGCAGCGCTGTACAAAGGGGCAACCCTGCGCCAATGCCGTTGAGCGCGGAACGCCTTCCCGCACCTGTAGCGGTTCCGTCGGGTAGGCGGGGTCTGGTGCAGGCACCGCGTTGATGAGGGCACGTGTGTATGGATGCCCCGGATTGCTGATAATTTCCTGCGTGGGCCCAATTTCCACGATATTGCCGAGGTACATAATAGCGATACGGTCGCAGGTGTATTGCAGCAGAGAGAGATCGTGTGAGATATAAACGGTCGTCAGGTTCATTTCTCTGGCGAGGTCACGCATGGTGTTCAAAATGCCTGCACGCACACTCACATCGAGCATAGACACGGGTTCGTCTGCCACCAGAAATTCCGGGTGCAAGATCAGTGAACGTGCCAGAACCACACGTTGCAACTGTCCCCCGCTCAGTTGATGCGGAAATTTGTCCAGAAATGCTTCCGCTGGACGCAAATTCACCTGATCGAGGGTATCGAGCACACGCTGAAGGCGCATCTTTTCGTCTTTCTACCCGTGAATCATGAGAGGTTCCGCAAGTGAGCGATACAGTGTAAAACGTGGGTTCAACGCCTCAAACGGGTTCTGGAACATAAGCTGCACCCGCTTGCGAAAATCTCTTAGCTGTGTGCCTGCAAGACTGGCTGTTTCTACACCGTCAAAACGAAGACTACCACTCGTCGGTTCCAGCAGTTTGACGAGCAACTTACCCGTTGTAGACTTCCCACAGCCAGACTCCCCCGCAATACCGAGGCTCTCTCCACGCCGGAGTGAAAACGAGATGTTATTGACTGCGTAAACAATGCGCTCACGTTCGCCGCGTACAAGGCCCGCAATGCCCCCACCGATTTTGTAATGCTTGCTCAGCCCATTAACCTCAATCAGGGGCGTATCACTGGTTTTGCCCGTGCCATTGGCTGTCACTGTCGGCGTAGCACGCTTTTCGTACTGTTGAGCAGCTTCAGTTTGCTGCCACAGATCCGTTTCAGTCGCTTTCTGGCGCAAGTCCGGCATTTCATGCGCACGGATACAGGCCGCTGTGTGCTGTAGCAGCATTTCCTGCAATTGTGGGTCGGTCTCATGGCATTGCCCCACAACAAACGGGCACCGCTGTGCAAAGCGGCAGCCTGTCGGGGGTTCGTGCAAGTCCGGCGGATAACCCTCTATACTAATGAGAATATCTTTGGGGCGCACCAGTGTAGGGAATGCCTGTTGCAAGCCGAGACTGTACGGGTGGTAGGGTGCTTTAAAAAATGGCTCTGCCTGTGCCTGTTCTACAATGCGCCCGGCGTACATCACTGCCACAGAATCGCACAACTGTGCAACGACAGAGATATCGTGTGTAACGAGCATAATCGTCAGGTTGAGGTCATGCTCTAGCTGCGCGAGTGTCTCTAATATCTGATGCTGCACAATCACATCAAGCGCTGTGAGGGGTTCGTCCGCAATGAGCAGGTCTGGCTTGAGCGCCAGTGCAGCGGCGATGATAGCGCGTTGTTTCATACCACCGCTGAACTCGTGTGGATACTGCGTCAACTGCTCTGCATTCAGCCCCACAAGCTCAAACAGGTCTACCGCGTGGCGTTTCGCCGCAGAGCGATCCAGGCCCCCGCGCACGGTGAGTATTTTTTCTAGCTGCTTGCCCACACGCACCACCGGGTCAAGTGAGTCCATAGATGCCTGCGGAATCGTAGCAATTTCGTTCCAGCGCAGTTCGCGCATATCGTAGTCACTCAGTTCGAGCAGGTTGCGCCCCTTAAAATAAATCTCACCACCTGCGACTTCCCCGTTGCGTGGCAGCACACCAATAAGCGCACGCATCAGCGTAGTTTTGCCGCAGCCACTCTCACCAATTAAGCCGAGATGCTGCGACTCCTGCATATCGAGGGAAACACCGTCTACTGCGTGGACGGTGCCGCGCCGCGTGTGGTAAGCAACCTGCAAATCTTTGATTTCTAACAATGCCATCGTGTTCTGTCCTTAACCTACATGCGGCGCAAACGCGGGAAGATAACTTCTTCATAGCCGCGCCCGATGAAAAAGCCTGCCATAACGGTGAGCATGATGCACAGTCCGGGTGGGATAATCCAGTGATAAGCACCACGAGACAACGCCTGCGACAGGAACGCATCTTGTAGCATAAACCCCCAGCTCACCACGTCAGGATCACCAAAGCCGAGAAAACTCACGCTTGCCTCTGTCAAAATAGCCCAGCCGATTGCCAGCGAACCGTATAGAAACGAGAGCGGCAGAATGCTGGGCGCGATGTACATGAAAATGATGCGCAGGTGCCCTGCCCCACTTATTTTTGCTGCACTGACGAATGCTTGCTCACGGATGACGAGTACCTGGGAGCGTACCACCCGCGCAGTATCGCGCCATAGCAGCGCTGCCATAGCGAAAACCACATTCCAGATGCTGGGTTCTAAAAAGGCCGATAGCACAATGATGAACGGTAAGAAAGGAATCCCGAAGGCAACATCGGCAAGGCGCATGAGCAGCGCGTCAATAAAACCGCCATAGTACCCCGCAATTAGCCCGACGACCGTGCCAATAATCGCCACTGCCACCGCCGCAGAAAACCCGACGAGCAGTGCCGTCCGTGAGCCGTAAACAAGCTGTGAGAAAATATCACGACCCAGATTCGTTGTTCCAAGCGGGTGTGCGGTTGAAGGAGGTTCATTAGACAGCCAGAAGCCATCTTCCTGTATCACTTCCAGCGGCCCATAGGGCGCGATGAACGGCGCAAATGTGGCAACGACGACAAAAAACACAATCAAAACCAGCCCAACCATCGCCATCCAGTCTTGCTGGAAGACTTCCACGTTGGTCTGGATGAAAGACTGCAACGGTAGCTGCCGCTTGAGGGTTTCTGCCTGTACGCGGGGTGCTTCTCTAGCTTCTATAGCCATATTTTTTCTCCTTACGATGCAGCAGCGGCATCTGATGAGCCAACGCGCGGGTCTAGCAGGCTGTAAAGCACATCAGCAATAAAGTTGAGCAGCACAATAATCGCCGCGATAATCACGAATGCGCCCTGTGCCACGGGATAATCTGATGAGGAGACAGCACGAACCAGTAACCGACCCAGACCGGGCCACCCGAATACATTCTCAATCACGACATTACCACCAATGGAATAGCCAACGCCGAGTGCCAGCGCAGTAATGACCGGGAGCATGGCATTGCGTGCAGCGTGCTGAATCATCAGGCGGCGCTCACTGTAGCCAATCAAGCGCCCCATCGTGATAAAGTCCTGATCCATGACTTCCAGCATGTTGGAGCGCATCAACAGCAGCGGCAACCCGTGCAGATAAAGTGCCAGTGTTGTCATCGGCAGCAGCATATGCCGCCAGAACTCTGGCGATGTCAGTTTATCCAGTTCGCTGCTGTAAATTGTTGCTGCACCGCCTGTACCGGACGATGGCAGCCAGCGCAGTTGGAAGGCAAACAATGCCAGCAGTATCATGCCCACCCAGAACTCCGGCGCGGCGCGGGTGATGAGTGTTAGCACAAGGCCGCCGCGCTCTACTGACTTGCCACGCTGCGACGCATAGAAAATGCCACCCACAACGCCGAGGAGGTAGGCGAATAGCAGTGACGTTAGCGTGAGATAGAGCGTATTTGGCAGGGCCTCACCAATTACGTTAATTACACTATCGCCACGAAAAAATGAGTCGCCAAGGTCGCCGCGCACCACATTGCCCAGATAGATGAAATATTGCATATATAGTGGCTTATCCAGCCCAAAACGCGCCATCAGTGCGGCCTGCTGTTCCTCAGTGAATGTCGTATCGATGTAGGCGGCCAGTGGATTACCCGGTGCGAGCCGGAAAAAGAAAAATAAGATCGTAATAATGACCCATAAAACAACAAGGCTTTGCAAAAAGCGTCTGAAGACGTAAAGGTAAACGCTGCGGCGCATGGTGGCGTTCCTCGCTGGAGCTATTCGGAGGATTGATAAAGTTGGCAGGGGCACGGCGTG
>JBCCQC010000478.1:0-4357 GCA_039024535.1 Chloroflexota bacterium | reverse complement strand
CCCGCCCCCCAGAATGCGTATCTGCGGTACGATGCTGGCCTGTGCGGCAGCGGCCAGAATGAGAATAGGCAGGCTGGTGAGTAAATAGGCACCCATAACTCAGCTTTCTTCTTCGGCGGCTTCTTCATCGAACACCGACAGGTCAACCGGTTCGAAACTGGTCACGATCAGCACAAACTCCAGTGTATCGAAGCTGTTCAGGCTGCGAACCTGCGCTTCCTGATAGAGTTCGAACTCGAACTGGCGAATACTGGTAATCACGCCGACCACCACATCCGGTGGGAAGTTACCACCCAGGCCAGAAGTTACTACAATATCACCCTCTTGAATTTCCTCATCGGGAGGAACGAACGTGAGACGAAGATTGCCCGATAGCTGGCCGATGATGGTGCCTTCTACCCGGTTGGTTTGCAGGCGAACGCTAACGGCGCTGGTCGGGTCGGTAATCAACAACACACGGGAGGCACCAGCACTCACATTCACCACACGCCCTACCAGCCCCTGCTGTGTGACCACCGGCATTCCCACAGCGATACCATCACGGGTGCCTTTGTTGACCGTTATCGTTCTTAACTGGCCGCTCTGGTCAACGTCAATGACATCAGCAGTGACAAATTCCTGGTCATCACGGGTAGCAGTGTAGTCCAGCAGGCCGGCCAGCCGCTCATAATCGCTCTCGATCTCGCGCAGTTCTACGAGTTCTGACTGGTACTGTGCCAGTGTTTCTTCCAGCAGGGCCACCCGCGCACGCAAATCTCGAATCTGTGCCAGTTCAGTTGTGGATTGTGAGAAAGACAGCGTGAGGTTGTTCAGCGTACCAGAGACAAATTGTATCGGGCGGGCCGCAATGTTTTCTGCTGGAGCCAGCAGGCCAATAGCACTGAGGATGATTAGCATCATGCAGGCCATCATGCTCACAATAAACAGAATAATGGGGTTGGAACGCCATCCACCGGTCAGAACAGCACCTCCTGAACGTCTAACATGCGTTCATCATAGCAGAAGCAGCACAATGGGTCAGTGCTGGGTGCTGCCACGTTCCACACCAACCAGCAGACGCCGCAGGTTGTTGTAGTCCTCGAGAACGCGCCCCGCCCCACGTGCCACGCAGGTCATCGCGTCTTCGGCAACGTAGGCACGGATGTTGACTTCTTCCGTCAGGCGTTGATCTAACCCCTTGAGCTGACCTGCACCACCGGCAAGGCAGATGCCGCTCTCCATCAGGTCTGCAACCAGTTCCGGGGGCGTTTCGTCCAGTGCATCCTTAACCGTATCTACAAGAATATCCACGGAACCGGCCAGCGCTTCGCGCAGTTCGATGGAACTGACTTCAACTTTGGAGGGTAGCCCGGTGACAAGATTACGTCCGGCAATAGGGATTGTGTCTTCAAACGGCAATGGATGGGCAGAGCCAAGCTGGATTTTTGCTTTTTCCGCTGTGGGTTCGCCAATGAGCAGATTGTGCTTGGTACGCATATACTGCACAATGTCTTCGTCCATCTCATCACCGGCCACACGGATAGAACGACTGATAACAATACCGCCCAGCGAGAAAATCGCTACTTCTGTCGTGCCGCCACCGATGTCCACAATCATACTGCCGCGTGTTTCCTGCACAGGCAATCCTGCGCCAATAGCTGCCGCGACAGGCTCCTCAATCAGGAAGACCTCACGCGCACCGGCACTCAGCGTTGCGTCGTAAACGGCACGTTTTTCCACTTCCGTTACGCCACTCGGAATACCCACCACCACACGCGGGCGCGGCACGGGTACCCATGCCTGCTCATGCGCTTTGTTGATGAGGTGATGCAGCATCGCGTAGGTGACTTCAAACTCACTGATGACCCCATCTCGCAGTGGGCGTACAATGAGGATGTCGCGGGGGTTTTTGCTCCACATTTCTTTGGCGCGTGCGCCCACCTCAATTGGCAGGTTTGTCTTCTTCTCTATCGCAACGAACGACGGTTCGTTGATTACAATGCCTTTGCCCCGTACACTGACGAGTGTGTTCGCTGTTCCGAGGTCAATGCCAATGTCTAGAGAAAATAATCCCAGTAAGTAGTCGAGTGGACCTAACACGCAAAGCTCCTGTTCGTATGAAGCGGGCTTGCCCTGTTTACCAGTGCGCACGCTATATTAACCACAAACGCGGGTTTCAAACATGCCTTTCCTTGAAAACGTTCGCCTTGCAATCCAGAAACATACGCTTATTATGCCGGGTGACAGTGTGCTGGTAGCAGTCTCTGGCGGGGCGGATTCGCTGGCATTGATGCATGCATTGCATCGTTTGCAGTCTTCGCTGCGGTGTAATCTACACGTTGCTACGGTAGATCATGGCTGGCGGGGTGCCGAAGGCGCAGCCGATGCAGTGTTTGTGGTTGAGCAGGCACGTAAACTGGGGCTGGCTGTGACCGCTGGCAGGCTGAATATGGAACCCAATAGTAGCGGGCTGGAAGCCGCAGGCCGAAGAGCACGGTACGCTTACTTTGCCGGGGTTGCTGCAACCATCGGCGCAGGCAGTGTTGCTGTAGCCCACCATGCAGATGACCAGGCCGAAACCGTGCTGATGCGCTTGCTGCGGGGCGCCAGCACACGCGGGCTGGCGGGTATGGGCTGGCAGGCGCATGTGCCCTATCATCCAGACCTTAAATTGATTCGGCCTTTGCTGGGTGTGACCCGTGCAGAGGTAGAGGCGTATTGTGAAGAACACAATCTTCAACCACGCCATGACCCCACCAACGAGGACACCAGCTTTTTACGCAATCGCATTCGCCAAAAAACGTTGCCCGAGCTGGAAAATCTGAATCCCGGTATCAAACTTGCGCTGGTGCGGCTGGCAGACCTCGCCGCTGCCGATGAAGACTATATGCAGCAGCAGGCCACAGCACTGGTCAGGCAACACAGCGCACAGTCAAATTCACAAATTTTGTTCCCACGCAACGTGTTTACTGGTCTACACAGTGCGATCCAGAGCCGTCTGCTCCTCCATCTGGCAGAAAAGCTGTATAAGCCTGATGTTCCTGACCTCAACTATAGGCACATTGTGGATGCTCGTTATGTGTGCTTGCACGGCAAACATGGTGCTATTGCTCGGTTAGTTAAGGGGAGGCAGATTCGAGTCGAGTACGACAGCCTGATATTTGAATCTGTAACTGGTAAATCTGCTGCGCCTCTGTCGCTTGCTGTGCAAACTCCCGTGCAGGTCGTTCCGGAAGTGCCGCTCAAGCTGGCTATGGGGACTGTACTGTTAAGTCAAAAATTAGAGACTGGTTTCACTTCACCGGGGGTTTTACACCTCCCACCGGCGGCAGAATTGATTATTCGTTCACGCCGCAGCGGAGACCGGGTGAGTCCACCGGGGATGAACGGGCAGTCCCGAACACTGAAGCAATGGATGATTGACCGTAAAATTCCTGCACACCAGCGGCCTGCTGTGCCCGTGCTGGACTGCGCCGGACGCATCGCGGCGGTGTTGCATGTTGAAAAGGGAATGGTGTGCCATCCCTACCATACGCCATTTTCTGGGAGCACGAGATTCTTGATCGGCTATAAAATTTGAATTTTGTTAGGTTTAGCTAAGACAATTATTTATTTGTGTCTGTAATAGCCTTACTTTGACTTGCAGAATGGAACAATTGAGGGTATGCTTGAGAAAACGTAGTCAAATAATTAAATAAGAAAAGGGCAATATGGACCTCAATTCATCAATGATGATGGACAGTGGTGATGCAGCACATGTACTGGTTGTTGACGATGAAGGTGCAATCCGCTATTCCGTAAGCAAGACGCTACAGCGCGTGGGTTATCGCGTTAGCGAGGCGGCAAGTGGTGAAGAAGCACTTGAACAAATTGCTGAACAGGAGTTTGATGTCATCCTGACGGACATCCGTATGCCGGGAATTGACGGTGTAGAGTTGTTGCGCCGCATCAAAGACCTTGTGCCAGATGCCAGCGTCATCTTGATGACCGGGTATGCCAGCCTTGGGACGGCAATTGAAGCCTTACGCCTTGGCGCACATGACTATCTCATCAAGCCAAGCTCAAGCCAGGACATCAAGCATAGCGTTTCCGAAGGTATCAAACGGTCTCGTAATCTCAGCCGTCGTCGTGATCTGCTGAAGGTGATCCAGAAGAACCTGTCTGAATTGCAAACCAATCAGATCAAGTCTGAACAGACGATTGCGTATGACAACTACCCGGATGTGCGCCCACAGATGGATGCTCTAATGGAAGACGCATCTCGTGCAGAGCAGTCCAGCAGTATGCAGCTTGGTTCTCTGACGGTTTTCCCCGGTCGTTATCAGATCGCGGTAGACGAAAAACCCATTGATCTGACACCGACCGAATTCGATCTGCT
>JBCCQC010000477.1:0-4358 GCA_039024535.1 Chloroflexota bacterium | reverse complement strand
CCACTTCGCCGCGCTCCACCAGCTTCAATACAGATGGCGGGGCGCGTTCGCCCTCAAAGCTGTGCATCAATTGCACCATCGTCTGGCCCTTCCGTCCGGTGAGGGCGATGCCCTCGGTCAAATAGCGCTGCGTCAGTGCAAAAATAACCATCACGGGCAGCACCATTGCCGCCATTATTCAGTAAATTAATTTAACTTACTTACATAAAACTCAAGTTAGCACGGGTTTTTGAGCGTGTCAACTCATTCAATCGGATCACGTCAACGTGGGGTAGGCACACGGCCAGAGCGCCCATACAGCAGGGGTTCTGGCGGGTTATTCCCACTCAATGGTGCCGGGAGGCTTGCTCGTAATATCGTACACCACGCGGTTCACGCCGCGCACCTCATTCACAATGCGGCTGCTCACCCGCGCTAGCAGATCATACGGCAAACGTGCCCAGTCCGCCGTCATAAAGTCATCGGTTGCCACGGCGCGTATCGCAATCACTTCTTCGTAGGTGCGGTTATCGCCCATCACGCCCACAGCCTTTACGGGTAGCAGCACCGCAAATGCCTGCGACGTGCCCACGCCGTCAATGTGGCGCAGCAGGTTCGCCTGCGTCAGTTCGTCACGGAAAATGGCATCGGCTTCGCGGAGTTTTTGCACGCGCTCAAACGTCACATCGCCCGGGCAGCGGATTGCCAGACCGGGGCCGGGGAACGGTTGCCGCCAGATGATGCTATCTGGCAGGCCCAGTTCATGGCCCACGCGCCGCACCTCGTCCTTGAACAGGTCGCGCAGCGGCTCCACCAGTTCGAATTGCAGGTCGTCCGGCAGGCCACCCACGTTATGATGGCTCTTGATGACCTTCGCGTTTTTGCTGCTGGCCGCGCTCTCGATGACATCCGGGTAAATCGTCCCCTGTGCCAGAAAGTGCGTTTCCCCGGAGAGATTCCGCGCTTCTTCGGTGAACACATCAATAAACGTCTTGCCAATCACCCGGCGCTTCTGCTCCGGTTCGGTCACGCCTTCCAGTTCGGAGAAAAACAACTCGGCGGCATTGCGGGCCACCATGTTCATGTGGCGCTCGTCCCGGAACACATGCACTACCTGTTCAGCTTCCTGTTTGCGCAGCAGGCCGGTATCAATAAACACCGCCGTCAGCCGGTCGCCTATCGCCTTCTGGATCAGCGCACCAGCAACCGCGCTATCCACGCCACCACTCAAGCCCAGCAGCACACGCCCATCGTCGCCCACCTGCGCCTGAATAGCGGTGATGGCTTCCTCAATAAATGCCGCCGCCGACCACTTCTGTTCGCACCCGGCCACGCCCAGCACAAAGTTGCGCAGCATGTTGATGCCCTGTGGCGTGTGGCTCACCTCCGGGTGGAACTGCACACCATAGAGTGCTTCGCTTTCGTTGGCAATCGCCGCGAACGGCGAATTCTGCGACGCGGCAATCGTGGCGAACCCCGGCGGCGGTGATTCGATGCGGTCGCCATGCGACATCCACACGGTCTGCGTAAAGTCCAGCCCCTCGAATAGCGACGAACCGGTATGCACAATCTGCGCGGAGCCGTATTCGCGTTCTGTTGCAGCACCCACGCGCCCGTCCAGTGCATGGGTTAGCGCCTGCATCCCGTAGCAGATGCCCAGCGTGGGTTTTTCCAGCACATACAGCGGCATCCGGGGTGCCCCGTCGTCATAAATGCTGTTCGGCCCGCCGGAGAGTATGAAGCCTTTCGGGTTGTGACGCATGACCTCGTGGTGGTCGGCGTCCGGGTGGAAAACCTCAGCGTACACGTTCTGCTCACGGATGCGCCGCGCAATCAACTGCGTATACTGCGATCCAAAATCTAAAATGGCGATGCCGCCCTCGCGTGGGTCAGCCATGCGGCGGTTTGCTCCTGTGTTAGTGTCGTCTCGTCCGTTGAGTGTAGCGCACATTTGCCAGCCCTACAGGGCGAATCTCACGGTTTACGCGCAGTCACCGCCCACACGCGATGTAGTATCGGCAGCATCTCACCGGGGAACTGCGTTTCCAGCAGGGTTTTGAATTCAGCATCAAATCGTTGTACGGCTTCCGGTTCCAGTGAGGCCGCAATTCCTGCACTTGCCCGGATGCGCCCGCGCCACGCTTCCGGCGTATACATTAAATCCACGTCAAATGAGAACGTTTCGATGTCCGCAAAACCCGCGCTGGCAAGGTCGGCCAGCCATGCCGGGTATATGCCGGTGCCGCCACTCATGGCCCATGCCGGGTTATGCTGCAACATCAGGGTTTCCGTCGCCGCTACCAGATTCCCCGGCAGTGGAATCCAGTCCAGATGCGCAATCACGACTGCGCCTCCCGGCTTCAACAGGCGTTTGACCTCATTTGCCGCACGCGGACGATCAAACCAGTGCCAGCACTGCCCCGCCGTGACCGTATCAAACGTTGCATCTGGCAGCGGGATATTTTCGGCTGGTGCGATGTGATACGCAATCGTTATGCCCGCCTCGTTATCCAGCACTTTTGCCTGTTCCATCATCGGCGCTGCAATATCAACCCCGGTCACGTCGCTTCCGGCCTGTGCTATGCCCCGCGCCAGCGTCCCCGTCCCGGTGCCAACATCAAGCACGGTTTTGCCTGTGCCAATCAGCTCCATTGCCGCCAGCCGCTCAAAAAAGCGCGGCGGGAACCCCTGCCGATGCTGTTTGTAATCGCCCGCCGTTTTCCCGAAATCTACTTTCATGGTTGTGTGCCTCCGTCCTCAGAATCGACTTTTAACAACTCGCAGACAGTGCTATGCTATGCGCCGCGTTCGCAAGACGATAGAGCCAGATAATTACGATGAGAGCTTTTCTGCAAAAACTCCCACAGGCCACCGCCCTCCATGTGCTGCTGATCTTTGTTGCGCTGCTGGTGCCGCTGCTGATGACCAGCAACGCGCTGCAAATTGACGAGGTAGATCACTGGCAGTTCCGTGTGTATTACTTCATCAGTGCCATGTCCTATGGCAACTTTGGCGATACTGCCCAGACCGAACACCCCGGCGTCACAACGGTGATGCTCAGTTCACTGGCGCACCTGTACTGGAAACACGTCCTCGGCAATTTTCAACTCCCTATGCCAGAGTACATGCACATTCTGCGCCTGCCCATCAAGGTGATGAACGCGCTGGTCATTTCACTGGCGTATATCCCGCTGCGGCGCGTGTTCGGCTGGCGGATTGCGTTACTCGGCGTGGTGCTGTTCATTGCAGAGCCGTTCGCACGCTGGTACATGCGCCTGCTGCACATTGACGGCCTCAACATCGTCTTCATGACGCTCTCGTTCGGGTTGATGTTGCTCTCGTTCCGCACGCTCTACGACAGCCAGCCAGAGCGCCCCATCCACTGGTGGGCACTGGTGCTATCGGGCATTGCGGCGGGGCTGGCGGCACTCACACGCTTCTCTGCTATCTACCTGTTCGGCATGGTGGGCATTTGCGCCTTGCTCAACGCATGGCCCTACCGCCGTGATTTCACCATGCAGCGGTTCTGGCGGTGGCTGGCGCTGCCCGTAGCCGTGTTTACCGGCGTGCTGGTCATCACATGGATAGCGGGCTACCCGGCCATGTGGACAAATCCGCAGGCGGTGTGGGAAGAAACGGTTCACGGCGTGGACAACGCGACCACACCCCACCACCTCAACTTTTACATGGGCGAAGCCCGCCGTGACCCCGGCCCTACGTTTTACCCGGTGGTGCTGCTGTTCCGTCTGACGCCGTGGGTATTCGCGGGTTTGTTTCTGGCGGCAGTGGCGGCGTGGCGCGGTGCACTCAAGGAACGTACCCGGCTGTGGTTGGCCGTAGCGCTCTATGCCGCCATTTACGCGCTGCTGCTCACAATCCAGGCCAAAAAATTTGATCGCTACCTGCTCGTCACCTTCCCGGCGCTGGCTTTGCTGGCGAGTGTGGGCTGGCTGTGGCTCACTGGCGTTATCGGCAGGCGCTTTAACCTCCGGGCGATGTGGGGTAACGTGGCGTATGTGGCGGCGCTGGTGGCTGTGCTGGCATCGGCGCAGGTTTACGTTACCCGTGAGTACGCCTATGCCAATCCGCTGGCGGGAGGTGGGCGCTTTGTAGATGACGTGCTGCTGATGAACAGCGGCGAGGGCCTTGAAGGGCTGGAAATTTTCTTCGCGCAGCTACCGGAAGATGAACGCTGCAACGTCACCTTCATGATTCCCTATCTCGATCTCTCGCGGCAGTACATCGAGTGCTCCAGCGACTTTGACGCCAAATACATCCGCGATGCGACGATCGATAAAAATATTGACTACATTGCACGCACAGACTACATCGTCAACCAGGTAAGCTGGACGCAGATGGAACCACAACGCAAGCTCGCT
>JBCCQC010000476.1:0-4361 GCA_039024535.1 Chloroflexota bacterium | reverse complement strand
GTTTGTGATCCGCGATGCCGTTCGAATCCCCTGAAAACATCCAGAATATCCTCAAAAGCCTGCCGCTAAAATCTGGCGTTTACCTGATGAAGGACGAAGACGGCGAAATCATCTACGTTGGTAAGGCCAAGCGCCTGCGGCAGCGGGTGCGTAGCTACTTCCAGAACAGCGTCACCGACCCGAAAACCCGCCGTCTGCGCGAACGTATCCGCGACATTGATGTCATCATCACGGAAAACGAAGTCAAGGCGCTCATTCTCGAAGAAACGCTCATCAAGCGTCACAAACCGCGCTTCAACATCAGCCTGAAGGACGATAAACGCTACCCGTATATCAAAGTTCACTGGTCACAGCCATTCCCGAAGGTGGAAACGACGCGCCGTGTGGTCAATGATGGGAGTAAATACTTCGGGCCATACGCGGCGATGTGGGCCGTGCAGGATACCCTGCGTGTGCTGCGACGTGCCTTCCCCTACCTCACATGCGACCGCGACATCGACGGCAAAGACGAACGTGCCTGCCTGTTCTATGACATCAAGCTGTGTAATGCGCCGTGCATCGGCAAAGTGAGCCAGCACGAATACCGCGCCATGATTCAGGAGTTGATGGATGTGCTGGTGGGCAAATCTGAGGCTGTGGTAGAGCGCATTCAGCGCGAGATGATACAAGCCTCAGAAGAACTGAACTTTGAGCGGGCCGCCGTCCTGCGCGACCAGCTCAAGGCGATTGAATTCATTACGCAAAAGCACCGCGCCGTCAGCAAAAAGCTGGAAGATCAGGACGTGATCGCGCTCGCGCAGGAAGATGGCGACGCCATGGTGCAGATTATGTTCATCCGCAACGGCAAACTCATCGGCAGTGACTCGCGCCGTCTGGATCACATTGAGGACGCGACTGAAGACGAGATGATAAGCCAGTTTGTTACGCAGTTTTACAGCGAAGTGGACGAAATACCAAAAGAACTGATCCTGCCGACCGAAGTTGAAGAAGCCCGCATCATCGAACGCTGGCTGAAGGACAAACGTAACGGCAGCAAGTTCGAAATCACGGTGCCGCAGCGCGGCAGCAAACGCAAACTGGTAGAGATGGCGCAGGAAAATGCAACCGAAGCCCTGCGGATGATGAAAGAACAGTGGCAGGCCGACACCACCAAACAGGAAGAAGCACTCTCCGGGTTACAGACGGCCCTTAACCTGTCGAACATTCCGAACCGTATCGAGTGCTTCGATGTTTCTACCACGCAGGGCACAGCGATTGTTGCCAGTCGGGTGGTGTTTGTGCAGGGCGTCCCGCGCAAGAGTGAGTACCGCCGTTTTAACATCCGCACAGTTGATCACGAAGGCAGCGATGATTACCAGTCCATGCGCGAGGCGCTCACACGGCGCTTCCAGCGCTGGAAAGACGCCGTAGAAAATCCAACACCCGTCCCCCCCGGCGGCGAAGACCGCGAAAAAAGCTGGCGTCTGCTGCCAGACCTGCTGATTATTGACGGGGGTAAGGGGCTGCTTGGGGTCGCTGTTGAAGTGGTGGGGGAGTTCGGGCTGATGGGTAAGGTGCCGGTGGTCGGGCTGGCGAAAAAGTTCGAGGAAATTTACTTCCCGGATAACCTGGAGCCACTGTTGCTACCCCGTCGCAGTCAGGCCCTGTATCTGTTGCAGCGCGTTCGTGACGAAGCCCACCGCTTTGCCATTATATCCCACCGCAAGCAGCGTACAAAACTGGGCATGGCAAGCAAACTGGAAACTATACCGGGCATCGGGCCAGCAAAGCGCAAGCGCCTGCTTAAAACCTTCGACAACTCAATTGACAAAATCAGAAAGGCCAGTGTGGAAGAATTACTGGCAGTGCCGGGGATCACCGAAGAAATTGCGGCATCCATCAAATCGGATCTATAGGCGCTCGTAATTCTGCTCATGCTGGCGTAAGAATGCATTAACAAATGCATCATTCCTGTAACATAATCATGAGACAATTGAAGAAGTGTGTATACTATGCCTCAAGCCAACGCATTCTCTGGCTGAATTCTGTACACGTGCATGGACGTGAATCCCTATGAGTGATGCTTCGCTACCCGCTATTACAGATACAGACAACATCACCGAATCTGAAAACCCCACGCTCCCAACATCCGAGGGTGCGCCCGTCAACAATGTAGACTTCGCCACAGAAGTTCGGGAAGATCGGCTTAACTTACTCTGGCGGGTTGTGCTGGGGATTGCATTCGCGCTGCTATGGGTCGCTTTTTTGCGCAGGACGAGCAACGGGCTGACTATTGCTCAGGCCGCCCTCACACTGACCGTCGGGGCATTGCTTGCTGGCCGGCTGCTACGCCGGGAAATGTTCAATGCAGCCGTCTGGTCACTGGTGGGGTCGGCAATCATTGCTGCTACCATCCCGATGGAAACCGGTAACGAAACAACAATGCGCCTGATGCCATTTTTGTTCCCCGTATTTATTTTTACTATCGGGGTGCTGCTGCCACCACTCCACACATTTGTTGCCCTTGGTATCACAGTCACAATCACCCTCATCGCGCCGTCGCTGGCTGTAGATGCTTTCTATTTCGGGTATTACCAGGTTGCCGCCATCACCGTGGCGGTGATGAGCGCATTACTGGCTGCCCAGGTAACTGGCGAGCTCTATCAGATCACAGAATGGTCTCTGGAAAACTACAAGCGAGAACGGTCAACAGCCATCGACCTGTTCGAAAATCGCCAGCAGCTTGAGCGATCACTGCGGCGCAGTGAAGTGCTGGGCGAAAAGTTGCAGGAAATTAACGGAGAACTGGAGAGCGCCAAGCACTTTCGCGGTCAATTCCTAGCCAACATGAGCCACGAACTGCGAACCCCCCTTAACGCGATTATCGGTTTCAGCGAAACCATGCTATCCTTCCCGATGATGTACGATGACGTAGAACTACCGCAGGCCTACAGAAACGATCTGAACCAGATCTACAACAGCGGCCAGCAACTGCTGGCGGTTATTAATGACATCCTTGACCTATCTAAAGTGGATGCCGGTAAGCTGGAAGTTCAACCGGAGCGCGTCAGGATTGATACGCTGATCGACAACGTGATGATGACGGCTGCGGGGCTGGTCGGCAACAAACCAATTGAACTGCGGCGTAATGTCGCGCGTTCTGTACCGGACGTTTACGCAGACGAAAGCCGTCTCCGTCAGGTTCTAATCAACCTGTACAGCAACTCTGCCAAGTTTACCGACCGTGGCTCTATCACCGTCAGCACACAGGTTATGGGAGACAATTTGCAGATCAGCGTAACAGACACCGGTGAAGGGATTCGTGAGGAATCGCTGGAGAGTATTTTCGACGAGTTTTCCCAGGTAGAAAGCAAGGGCCGTGACCCGCGATCTGGTGCGGGGCTGGGCCTGACAATTTCCCGCAAGCTGATGACCCTGATGGATGGGCGCATCCGGGCAGAGAGTGTATATGGTGAGGGTGCAACGTTCCATGTGCTGGTACCCGTGTACGATGCAGAACTGCACGCCGAACCCATTCACGATAGGACAATGACGGGAGTAGAGCAATCATGATGCGAATCCTCTATGTAGAAGACAATCAGGTGAATCTCATGCTCGTGGAACGTGTTGCCAGAATGGGCGGTCACGATGTCATCAATCGGACATCGGGGGAAGCTGCCCTGGCAGATTTTGACGAGATCAATCCCGATCTGATTTTGATGGACATCCAGCTAGAGGGAGAAATGACCGGCCTCGATGCGGTTCGTGCATTGCGGCAACGCGGGGTAGAACTGCCGATTGTTGCATTGACAGCCTACGCAATGAAGGGCGACCGCGAAAAAGCACTGGCAGCCGGGTGCAACCAGTACCTGCCCAAGCCACTCCCGATCAACGTGCTGCTGGATTTACTGAAGAAATACGAAGCAGCCGATGCTCGCAACGCCGTTCTTTCCAACATGGCGTCAACGCAGCAGTCAGAAACACTGAGAGAAAAAGTAAAAACAGCGATTGCAAAGTCAGAGGATACCCCTGCCGAGGCCTCTGTACCACCAGAAACATCAGAGCCAGCAGCAAAATCGCCGGAGACCGTAACTGCATCCACCGCACCCACACAGGGAGAAACCAGCCCGGACGCAACTGGAAAGAAACCCGCAGACGTGTCGCCAGACCCCGATACATCGAAAGCATCAGTATCCGCATCAAAACCGCCTGCCGAAGTGGCGGAACAGAAGGAAAGTAGTGGCCCCATGCCCTCTGAAAGTACGGCAAAGCCAGCCCCGGAGAACAAGGAAGAAAACGCCAGCGCATAACCTGCAAAAAACGGGCGTGTATGGATAGCCTCACACGCCCATGCCACGCCATAGAGTCTACCGAACCTGCCC
>JBCCQC010000475.1:0-4378 GCA_039024535.1 Chloroflexota bacterium | reverse complement strand
TCTTCTTCCGCCAGCGGGATTAGCAATTTCGGTCATCACAGATATTTTTAACGCAGAGACATAAAGGTAAATGCCATGGCGTGCCATGCCCCCCGCCTGCCGAAACGAACATAGACAATTTATTGAATAGGATTCTGTAACGGAGACAACACGTATGCTAAACACGAGCGAATACATCGCGCTGAATGAAGAAACTGTCATAGAGTACGTCCGCAGCCGCGAGGAACTCGCCTCGCGTTTTAACACGGGCGATACGCTGACCGCTGAAGAAGTGGGCGACGGCAACCTGAATCTTGTATTCAAAATCTACGCCGAAGAAGATCGTTCGCGCACGATGGTTGTTAAGCAAGCGTTGCCCTACGTGCGCCTCGTTGGTGAAAGCTGGCCGCTGCCTACAGACCGCGCACGCATTGAGGCACAGGCACTGGATATTCACTACCGGCTATGCCCGGAACACACCCCGGAGCAATATCTGTTTGACCCGGTGATGTATCTCTCTGCCATGCGCAATCTTGACGATCATATTATCCTGCGCAAGGGACTGTCGCAGGGCATTAAATACCCCCACATCGCGGAACACATCGGCAAGTTCATGGCGCGTACCCTCGGCAACACGTCCGACCTTGTGATGGCCTACGACGAGAAGAAAGAACAGGTTGCAAAGTTCATCAACCCGGAACTGTGCAAAATCACGGAAGACCTGGTGTTCACTGACCCATACCGCGAGGATGACGGCAACCTGTTCCATGAAGAAATCCGGCCACAGGTAGAAGCACTCCAGGCAAACGAGGCACTGCGCGTGGAAGTAGCGAAGATGAAAGAAAAGTTCATGACGCAGGCGCAGGCACTCATCCACGGCGACCTGCACACCGGCAGCATTATGGTTAACCAGACCGATACCTACGTAATTGACCCGGAGTTTGCGTTCTATGGGCCGATAGCCTTTGACGTGGGCGCGGTAATTGCCAATCTGTTCCTGAACTATGCTGCACAGGAAGGCCGCATGGATGATGAGGCACAACGCGCGGACTTTCAGAGTTACCTGAAGCAGGTCGTGATTGACACATGGCACGTCTTTGTACGGGAATTTGAGCCGGTGTGGGCGCAAACCGACCCCATTAACATGCCGCAGGCTTACCGCGACGATTACATGCTGCGGCTGTTGCAGGACGCGGCGGGGATGGGTGCATGTAAGATGATGCGCCGCGTAATTGGCCTTGCCGGTGTGGAAGATATTCGCGGTATTGAGGATGTAGAGAAGAAGTCCATAGCGGCGAGTATGGCGCTGAACATGGGGCAGAAGATGATCTTCCAGCGCCACGAGTTCACAACAATTGAACAGCTTGTTGAAACTGTAACCGACACCAACCCCACGTATCCGTGGAAGGGGTAATCTCAATATAAACGCGGGAAAGGGCAGTGTCCTTTCCATGCACAACACAACAGGTAGAAGCGGCATGAATGCCGTCCGCTGTTACACGACATAAACTGGAGACTGAAAGACGCATGACGGAAGACCTTGTAAGAACCGTATACTGGGAAGATGGCCGGGTGTGGATGATTAACCAGCCTGTTTTGCCCCTGAAGTTTGAAGTTGTTGCTTTTGACACCTATCAGGAAGTGGCCGACGCGATTCGGACGATGGTAGTGCGTGGTGCACCTGCAATTGGTGCAGCCGCCGGGTTCGGCATGGCGATTGCCGCTGCGAAGAGTGACGCCAACAGTGTAGAAACCCTGCGAGAGCACCTCAAAGAAGCAGGCGATGTGCTGGCACAGTCTCGCCCCACGGCTGTGAACCTGTTCTGGGCCATCAGGCGTATGCAGACCCTTGCGCTGATGGAGTTCGATAGCGTGGATGCAATGAAGCAAGCAATTCTGGAAGAAGCGCAAAAAATTGCCGATGAAGACGTAGAAATCAACCGGCGGCTCGGCGGCTATGGTGCAGAACTGGTGCCAGATAAAGCCACCATCATCCATCACTGCAACACCGGCAGCCTTGCCACGGTAAACTGGGGCACAGCGCTGGGGGTCATCCGCTCTGCACACTATGCCGATAAAGATGTGATGGTACTGGTAGACGAAACCCGTCCGCGTTTGCAGGGGGCACGGCTCACGTCATGGGAACTGAAGCAGGAGAACATTCCGCACAAAGTCATTGCAGACAGCGCCTCCGGCCACTATATGCGCACACAGGGTGTTGATCTGTGTGTGGTCGGTGCAGACCGCATCGCAGCGAATGGTGACACGGCGAACAAGATTGGCACCTACAACCTCGCTGTGGTTGCGAAAGAAAATGGGGTGCCCTTCTACGTTGCAGCGCCGATTTCAACCATTGATATGGATACTACAACAGGCGATGACATCGAAATTGAAGAGCGTGCGCCGCAGGAAGTGACGCACGTACGTGATGCACAGGTCACCCCTGATGAGGTTGAGGTTGGCAACCCCGCCTTCGATGTCACCCCACACCGCTATATCACCGCCATTATCACTGAACACGGGGTGATTTACCCGCCATTCGAGGAAAACCTGAAGAAAATGATGGACGCGCACATGTCGTCGTAGCCAATTTCAGGGCCGGGGGGCGTCACATACAAGCAGAAAAATCCACCCCGGCTATCTTCCACAGGCACCCACAATGGCAGGCTTCATGCACTGGATTCAGTGAGAACCCCCCGCGAAAGCAGGGGCGTTGCGTTATGGATTGTAACTATCGAACCATCGTTCACTGGAGCCCGGCGCACTGTAGAATTCAGACCACGGGCGTGACTTTTCCCCGGCAATCTCCAGCAGATGCTTGAGACGGTCTGTTGCCTGACCGCTGAGGAAAGCATCACGATCCTCCGGGGCTTTATCCACCACCTCTTTCCAGATGGCCCGCCCCGCGAGGAATCCACTGGCCCCGGCTTCACAGGCGATAGTTGTCTGCTGTACAAACGTCTCAAAATTAACGCCCGCACTCAAAAGTACCCACGGGACGTCACTGGCCTCACTCAGTTCAGCGCAACCCTCCCGCCATGCGCCATGGTCATGCTCATGGTTATGGTCATAGGGGAATTCCATCTTAAGCACATCTGCCCCGGTTTTGCTCAGGCGGCGGGCAGTTTCTACAACGATCCCGCGCTTCTGGGCAGCATACTCTGCGCTTTTCTTGTCGATGTCGTCGTTCAGGCTATACGACATTGGCTCAAGGAAGACGGGAAGATCCTCTGCATGACACGCCGTGACCTGCTCTTTCACCAACTCGTCAAGCTCGTCGGATAGTTGCTCTGCCTGCGGGTTATAGTACACCAGTAGTTTGACTGCGCTGGCCCCCATCTTGCGGATTTTTGCTGGTGTCCACGTGTCTTCGAACTGTGGACGGCGGTAGGTGCTCTCGCCGCTATAGCCGCTCTTTTCAAGTGCCATCAACAGCCCGGAACGCCCCGTCATCTTCATCGCGGGGCCAAGTCCATAAGTTGCATCAAGCAGAATCGCAGTCGCGTGAAGCGTCATGGCATACACGACCTGCTCTTTGAGTTTGACTGCGTCTGCGTAGGGGGTATTATCCGGGAGCATCCGGCGGTAGCTGCCCCGCTGGTCGAACGCAACAATCCCGAAGATAGCTTGCTCTTTAAGGCTAGTCATTTTGAGGCCGCGCCAGCGCCCCGGCGTGAGTTCCTGTGTCATCTGTTTTCGTCTCCGTGGTAGTCTGTGAGGTGAGTGCCAGCAATAAGGTCATGATCCTGTGATTGAATCTGTTCTGCCGCCGCGCTGAGGGCTGCTTCGCCTTCCAGCACACTCAGTTGGAGCTTGAACGTCTGCGATTGGCCGGGGGCGATGCTGGTAAGCCGTCCGGCATCGCGGGCAGCGTTCTGGCCCTCCGGGATGCAATTGCCTGGCTCAACCCCGCTAACATAGATTCCTTTACGGGTATTTTTCCACTGTGTTAGATAGGGAAGGGAAGCTGCATCCCAGTTAAAAAGCAATCCAATTTCGCCGTTTGTAAAAAGGGCACCTGCATATCGCACATGATGGAAGAAAACTTGCTCGGCGTATCCATGCGTTGCAGCCTCGTAGTGCTGCCACGTCTCGACGCCTGCATCGGCTCTGGCGTCACGCGGATACACGGCGGAATTTACGACCAGTTCTGTACCTGCCCGTACCAATGGATAGCCCATGTTACAGTGGTAGAGCAACATAAGTGGTGTGGCGGTGTCTCCGTGGTTGGTGACTGTATCCGTCAGAGCGATAGTCGGTGCTCCCCGTGTGAGCCGGATAGTACGTTCCAGCGTGAGTTGCTCCCCGAACAGCCCGGCCTGTGCAACACGACATTGCAGGGTGGCGTGGTTGGCGTCGGTGTGCTGGCAGATAGCCGTAGCAGGCTGGACTGTGTAGC
>JBCCQC010000474.1:0-4395 GCA_039024535.1 Chloroflexota bacterium | reverse complement strand
TGCGAATCGCTCAATATCACGCCGATGTCCGCGCCAGTTTCCGCTTTCATCCGCCCCCGAATGCTCTCGGCGGTACCGTCCGGATCCAGTGGTAGCAGCAGCACACGGCTATCACCATCTTCCGCGTTAGACTGGTCAATCCCGGCATTCGCAGACACAAACCCCAGCCGATGCTCGGTAACAAGCACACCCTTACTCGCCCGTGATACTATCCGGCTCTCACGCAGCACCAGTTCAACAAGGCGCGGGTCTTTCCCGGTGATCCCTGCGTAGTGCAGCGCATCCGTACCCGGCTCCACATCTGTCAGATTCACTGTACGCCCCTGCGCTTTCGAGATAATCTTGGACGTAACCACCAGCACATCGCCATCCTGTAACATCAGGTCATGTGCAGCCAGTGCCGCCAGAATCGTCCCCGGCACATCATCCCCGGCTTTCACCAGCGGAATCCCATCCAGCGCCGTCACACGGTAAGAAAACCCTTTTTCTGCCATCACTACCTCCAGAATCAAAAATACCCCCGTGGAGGGGGTATCGCGTTGCAATCTGCTATGGCGACTATTCCACGCCCGTAATGCGAATGCCTGCGCCACGCACCTTATACGTCTTGTTCACATAATACAGCACCGCCGTCAGCGCCTCGGCAGCCACAGAGTTCGCCAGCGGCCCCGCGTCTATACCCCGCATCCCGGCGGCTTCCACCATCGCAATCACATCCTGCTTTGCGTCCGCATCATCGCCGGTAATCAGCACGTCGGTGTCTACTTCGGCGTCCAGCTTTTTCAGCTTACCCGCGCTCACATTCTGGAACGCAGATACCACCTTTACGTCATCACCGACGATTGCCTGCGCTTCAAGTCCAGCCGCTTTACCCTCCGGCACAATCACCGTCTGCGGGAACGGCGTCGGCACCGTCACATCAACCAGCACCTTACCGGCCAGCTTATCCTTCACACCCTCAATCGTCGCGGCGTGGGCACTGTACGGCACAGAAACCACGACAATCTCAGCAGCCTCCGCAGCCTCCGGGTTTGCCATCCCGCTCATGTACTCGCCACCCAGTTCCGCGTTCATCTCCGCAGCAGCATTCGCAGCACGCGCTGCATCACGCGAACCAATAATCACGGTATAGCCATTCGTTGCCCAGCGCCGTGCCAGCCCGCTGCCCTCTTTACCCGTGCCGCCCAGTACGGCTATTGTTTTGCCCTGCTCTGCCATAGTTGACAAGTCCTGTTCTTCAGTCTGTGGAATAAACCGCCGCATTATACATACGAGTTGTAGCGTTCCCACACCCCCGGCGCATAGGACAGCGCATCCGCCATGATCTTTTCCTCATCCAGCGTTAACAGTTCACGGTCACGCATCAGCACCTCGCCGCCGACAATCGTCGTCGTAATCATCGACACTTCAAAGCCGAACAACACATGCCACGGCATATTGCCGCCACTCATCGGCGTAAATGGTCGGTAATCCACAAAAATCAGGTCGGCATCGGCACCCACAGCAATTTCACCGAGCATCGTCCCCGGCAAAAAAGTCTGCGCCAGCGTCGCATTGTTCGCCACACCCATTTCAATGATGTCTGCGCCGTTGGCCTCTCGCGGGTCACGGTTCGCCAGCTTGTGCAGCAGATACGCCGTTTTCCACTCCTCAAACATATTGTGCAAAAAGCCATCCGTGCCAATCGCCAGCTTCACCCCGGCATCCTGCATCGCCGTCAGATCCATTGTGCCCACGCCATTGTTCATATTGCTGCGTGCCTGGTGCGTGACCCACGTGCCAGTTTCGGCCAGCAGCGCACGCTCCGCCTCATCAATGTGAACGCAGTGCGCCATAATTGTGTTCTCGCCCGTCATCCCGAAATCGTGGAGGCGCTGCACCACACGCTTACCGCCACGCTTCAGGCTGTCTTCCTCGTCGGCTTCATGTTCTGCCACATGCACATGGAACCCCGTCCCATCCGGGATGGCTTCTGCGCACTTTTCCAGCGTATCATCATCTAATGTCAGGCTGGCGTGTAACCCGAATGCCGCGCCAATCTTCTCTCGTGACTTCGCCGCCTCAATAAATCGTACATTTTCGGCAATCCCGGCCTGTGCATTGGCTTTATCGTGCCGATCCGTCACCTCATAGCACAGCACCGCCCGCAATCCGGCCCGGTCAACTGCATCGGCAATCACATCCAGGCTCCCGTCAATAAAACTGCCGCTGGCATGATGGTCAATCAGTGTCGTCGTCCCATGACGAATCGCGTCTACCAGAAATACCTCTGCACTGGCCCGTACACTGTCCGCATCCAGCGCCAGATCAAGCGGAAACCACAACTTTTTCAGTATCTCCGGGAAGTCTTTCGGCGCATCGCCGGGGATTGCCATGCCACGTGCATACGCCCCGTAAAAGTGCGTGTGCCCGCAGATATTCCCCGGCATCACAAGCTGTCCATCAGCATCCAGCGTATCAGCATCCGGGTACTGCGCGGCCAGTTCAGCAGATGCTCCCATCGCCGCAATTTTGCCGCCTTCAATATACAGCGCGTGGTTTTCCAATACCCGGCACGGAGTACCCCACGTAACGACCGTTGCATTTGTTATCAGCATAAGCTTATCCAGTTCAGTAGAAAGTTGTGAGCAGGGTTTTACCGAAAAATGGGCGGCTTCGCCACGTTCTACAGAAAATCCGGGGGCAGATCAATCATGTAAGGCCCATCATGCCGCGCAATTTCATCTCGGATTTGCGCCAGCAGTTCGTCATCGCCTTTTGAAGCGTCCAGATATACATTCCCCATACCCGGTTCCGTAGACGCCACCACATCCCCCTTCTGGCAAATGATACGCAACTGCGGGGCATAGCCAGTTTGCTTGTAGTCCGCTTCCCACCAGCGTTCTACTCGTAGCTGTGGGCTGCGCAGCGCGTGGTAAATACGATCTACAAAACGGTCGGCATCACTATACAGGTCAGCAATCGTCCGCGCACTGATAAACCGATCCCACGTGGTATGCACAAATGTAATCACGCGCTTTGTGGGGTTGGTAATCGGCGGCGTTTTTGTTTTCAGTTCACCCAGCTTGATCTTGTAGTAAACCTCATCAGCCCGTTTGTGGTCAGGCTGCGACGGGATTAATTCACGGCGGCGGGCCAGTTCCACGCCCTGCCACCGTGCATAATATGCCACTGTGCCACTCTGCTCTTTGAAAACACTCCCACTCACAAACAGCGCGATGTACTCCGTATATACACCACGCGGCATCTGTCCCTGCGGAATACGGTACCAGTGGGCGTCCCGCGCAAACGTCAGGTCACGTTTTGTCTTGCACACACCCACCAGCACACGGTCTTCCGGGTACATAACTTACGCAGTGACCCCGGCTCGGTTTTCTTTACGTGCTGCAATCAGGCGCTCGTCAATCTCCGCGACCATTTCCTGGTGTTTCTGCCACCATGCCGGGTCACGCTGCGCGTCCAGTTCTTCCACCGTCTTACCCTGCTGCTCCACCCACGTGTAATACTTCAGGTTGTGCCACCGCTGGTGAATATGCGGCGTCGCATGCTGCACATAGTCCGTTTTCACCCCGTGGAACACACCCTCAATACGTCCGGCAGCGGCGGCTTCGTCCAGTTCGCCATGCTGCGCCTGCAACCGCTGGATAATCGAGTGATAGCGGTCAAGGCCATCTGCCGCCGCCGTGACAATCACATCATTCTCACCAAAGTCATAAGCCTTAGCTGTCTTAATGGATCCCAGAATATGGCAGATACCACTGATCCCGAACATATCACCCAGTTTTTCCACCAGTTCCCCATCCGCGCCATAACGCCTCACCAGCGTCTCGCGGCCCACCGGCTCCGCCAGCAGTTGCAACCCACGCAGGCACATCTCGTCATCAATGCACATCAGCGCATCCATGTTGAACGTGTTATGTACCCACGTCACATGCTTGTCGCCAATACCCTGGATTTCGTGTGCGCCATAGCCGTTGTTAAACATCGTCGGGCACTGTACCGGCTCCAGCCCCACCACCTTGCACGCCGGGAACACATCCTTCAGGCGGTCGCCAGCAGCCATTGTCCCGGCACTGCCCATCGCCCACACAAACGCCGCCGCCTTCCCATTGCCGATGCCCTTCTCCTGCAACTCAGCCATCATCTCAACAGCGGTATTACCCGTCACATGGTAGTGAAAGCGGTAGTTACCCATCTCGTCAAACTGGTTCATGATGCGTGTGTTAGCATCCTGCCGCAGCCGCCACGTTTCGTCGTAAATCTCTTTGACGTTGCTCTCAGAGCCAATCGTTCCGAAAAGTTGAGCAGGCTCGGCGTGACCAGGGAAGCTTCGGGTTAGTCCGAACCCAGGTGGCTTACAAATGATGAGTCGGTAGATGACCTGCTGCTTTTCGA
>JBCCQC010000473.1:0-4397 GCA_039024535.1 Chloroflexota bacterium | reverse complement strand
GGGGCGCAGCGTGCTGCTGCGCCCCTGCACAGCATTTGTTTCCTGGATAGGCTCCATGCAAAAGGGGTGGGAGTGTGAACCCCACCCCGGTTAGATGTGGTGACTACTCTTCCATGATGGCCCAGTCATCGAAGTTGTCTTCGTTGTACAGGCTGAACGGCCCCATCAGCACGCGCAGGCCGCCTTCGCGGGTCGGGTCTTCTTCGATGGTGAACGCACCCATACGGCCAGCCTCAAAGCTCACGCCTTCTTCAGCGTCGATAGCGCCAGTCGCCAGCAGGTAGGAGGTGTAGTAGGTCAGGTAGCCGAGGTCGGTAAAGCTCCACAGCGCGAACTCCGGTGCGCAGCCACTCTCGGTGAACTCCTGCATTTCTGCCGGCAGGCCCAGGCCGCTAACAGCAACCTGTTCGCACAGTTCTTCGTCCTGCATGGCCTTCGCAGCCGCAGCAATACCAACTGTAGTCGGGGCCATAATCAGTTCCAGATCGGGGTAGCTATCGACCAGGCCGAGGGCTTCGTTGTAGCTGTCGTCGGGGTCGTCGTTGCCATAAACGGTCGCAACCAGTTCGAGGCTCGCGTAGGTTTCATCTTCTGCGAGTACTTCTTCCATCGCAGCAATCCATGCGTTCTGGTTAGAAGCATCTGGCGTGGCAGAGAGGATAGCGAACTGGCCGCCGTCTTCACCCAGCAGGTTGAGGGCCATGTCTGCCATGACCTGGCCGGTTTCGCTGAAGTCTACCTGCGCAATAAACAGCGCTTCACCTGCCGGGTCTACCGGGGAGTCCCATGTGACGATGGTGATGTCTTCCTCAATGGCGCTGGTGGTGGACGGCACGAGCTGGTCAAAGTCGTTGGCGGAAATCATGATGGCGTCCACGCCCTGCGTGATGCTGGATTCGATGATTTCGATCTGGCCCGGAATCGCGTTTTCTGGCGTCGGGGCGTTGAAGATCAGTTCGCCAGTGGTTTCCAGTTCTTCGTGAGCCTCAGATGCGCCGTCAAAAGCCTGGTCAAACACGAGGATACCGAGGAACTTCGGCATCAGCACCATATTGAGTTCGGCACCCGGTTCTGGCACAACAGGGTCATCCTGAGCGAAAACGCCCGTCACCACAGACATCAGCAGGATGACGATGAGCAGAGCAGTAAATTTCTTCATAACGGTTATGTTCTCCTGAAAAAATGGTTTTAAACAAAGCATGTGATAAATCGGTTCTGTTTCTTTTACGTCGTTGTAGCCTCCTCCGGGTTTACGCTTCACGTTTTTCCATCACCAATTACGCGCCGTGCCCACCATACCTGGATGGACTGCGCCATATTGGGGATTAACACAGATAAGATCAACAGCAGGCCCACCACGCTGGTTTGCGTGTTACCGTTGACGTTAGTCAGGGACATGCCATTGCGCATATTGAGCACCAGTAGCAAAGACAGGCCGACGCCCATCATAGTGCCCTTGCCGCCAAAAATACTTACCCCGCCCAGCAGCACAATCGTGATGATGTCCAGTTCGAAGCCTTCGGCAGCGTTAGCGCGTACATTGCCCAGCCGTGCCGCGTAGAAGATCCCGGCGACGGTGGCAATCACGGCAGACGCGACAAATATCGTCATCTTCACGCGCTTCACATCAATACCGGCATACTCAGAGCCTTCGCGGTTGTTGCCGATGGCGTAGACGTAGCGCCCGAAGGTGGTGTATTGCAGGATGACATAGGCCAGCACAAACAGCCCGATGAAGATAAAGATCGTGAGCGGGAACGGCCCGATGATCTCGTTCTGGGCAATGCCGGTAAACCATTCGGGGTAATCCCCCACAGAGCGGTCTTCCAGCAGAATACGAGCAGCCCCACGATACATAATGAGTCCGGCCAGTGTGACCACCAGCGACGGAATTTCGAGGTAAGCGATAAAGTAGCCGTTGATGACGCCACACACCAGCCCGACAATCAGCGCCAGCAAAATGCCCATCACCAGCGGCTGCCCTGCCTCATAGCTGAAGGCCAGCACGCTGGCTGCCAGCCCCATGATAGACGCTACCGAGAGGTCAATTTCTGCATTGATGATGACGAACGCCATCACCACCACCACAATTGCCTTTTCAATAGACAGGCGGAAGATGTTGGAGATGTTGTCGCTTTCGAAATAAAACTCGGAGACCTGCGCATTCACGCCAATGACGACCAGCAGCAGGATAAACAGCAGTGTTTCCCACCGGCGCAGCCACGGAAAGCGATTGAAAACAGCCGTCATGACTGTGCCTCCTTGAGCGATGGCTCAGGTTCCGGCGAAGTTGCTGTGGAGGACTGACGGCGCGTTGCCCACCACAGGCGCAGGCGGTTCAGCAAAATCGAGTCTGTCGTGACCGCACCGAGGATGAAAATTCCCAGCAGCGCATCTTTCCAGAACTCGTTCACTCGCATACGGATAAGGCTTTGCTCAATCGTGCCGATGAGGATCGCACCGAGTAAGGCACCAAATACCGTCCCGGAGCCACCGAAGATATTCACACCGCCGACGACTGCCGCCGCCACCACCTGCAATTCCAGCCCCTGTGCGGCCACCACGGTAATCGTGCCAATACGTGCCAGGTAGATGAACCCGCCCAGTCCAGAAAGCGCCCCGCTGATGACAAACGCAATCATCACCAGCCGGTTGGATGGAATCCCGGCCATCTTCGCGGCTTCCGGGCTGGAGCCAACCGCATATAGTCGCCGTCCGAAGGCCGTATAGATCAGCACAAGCTGGAAAACGACGACAACCACCAGCGCAATCAGTGGCAGTACACGCATCTCCAGTTCACCAAACTGAAACACGGTCACACGCGGCAGGTCTTTAATCCAGTCGGGCAGGTCACGGGTGGCAATAGACGTAGACCCGGAATACTCCACCAGAAAGCCACGATAAAGCGCCAGTGTCCCCAGCGTCACCACAATAGACGGGATACGTCCGTAGGCTACCAGCAAACCGTTCAGCAAGCCGAAGCCCGCGCCCACCCCCATTGCCAGCGTTACGGCCAGCACCGGGTTCAGCCCGTCAAATACGCTGAGCTGCCGCCCAAGAAAGTAGGCCGTAAACCCCACAATCGAACCGACCGACAGATCAACATTGCGCGTGATGACAACCAGCGTCTGGCCCACGGCAACCACCGTTATCAGGGCCACCACGCCGGAAATACGATTGAACGTGCGCGGCGAAAAGTAGTTGTTAATCTGCGTCCCGAAGAACAACAGAATCACGGCAAAAATCAGCAGCAGGCTTAACTCGCGCACCTGCTGGAGTCGTAAGTTTTTCATGCGGTGCCCTCTACCGATTGCGGTGCACGCCCCATTGCCGCCGTCATGATGCTCTCCTGATTGGCCTGTTCGCGGTCAAAAATGCCCATCTGCCGCCCCTCACGCATGACCAGAATCCGGTCGCTCATTGCCAGCACCTCCGGCAGATCAGACGAAATCATCAGGATGGCGATACCTTCCTGTGCAAGCTGGCTGATGAGCCGGTGAACTTCTTCTTTTGCACCCACGTCGATGCCGCGTGTGGGTTCATCCAGGATGAGCAGGCGCGGTTTTGTGTTCAGCCACTTGCTGAGCACCACCTTTTGCTGGTTGCCGCCGGATAGCTTACCGGCGTGCAGTTTTGTAGATGGCGTGCGGATGGAGAACTTCTGGCGGTATTGTTCGGCGGTTTCGGCTTCCCGGCGCTGTTCAATCACGCCAATGTTGCTGGCATAATCATCCAGCACAGGCAGGGAAATGTTCTGTGTGATTTCCAGTTCCAGGATGAGGCCATGTTGCCGCCGGTCTTCCGGCACATAGGCAATGCCGAGGTCAATTGCCTGCTCTGGCGAGGTGATATTGACTGGCTTGCCGTCCAGAACGATCTCGCCACTATCGGCAGGTGCTATGCCAAACAGCGCCAGCGCAACGTTCGTGCGCCCGCTGCCCACCAGCCCCGCAAACCCCAGCACTTCCCCTGCATGAACGTCGAATGTCATGCCGTCGTAGGTATTCGCCAGCGAGAGATCGCGCACGGAGAGCACCGGTGGGCCTTTTTCGCTCGGTTCTTTCGTAAAAATTTCGCCCATCTGTCGCCCCACCATATCGCGGATCGCTTGCTCTGGCGTGATGTCTGTGGCCGGGTTAGACGAAATGAACTGCCCATCGCGGAAAACCGTGATGCGGTCAGAAATAGAGAACACTTCGTCCATGCGATGACTGATAAACAGAATCGCCACGCCCTGCTCCCGCAGGTTAAAGATGATGCGGAACAATTGCTCTACCTCATGGGCAGATAGAGACGCGGTCGGTTCATCCATGATGAGCACGCGCACGTTCATTGAGATGGCTTTGGCAATCTCAACCGTCTGCTGTGCCGCCAGCGGTAAGCCTTCTGCCTGTGCC
>JBCCQC010000472.1:0-4400 GCA_039024535.1 Chloroflexota bacterium | reverse complement strand
GCTGTCTGGCGACCACACCATCCGCATCCCATCGAACACATTGCTAAAGCTCCACGTTGCTGCCTCGTGTAGATCATGCAGCAGAAAATATTCATAATCCATGTTGGTTATCAGGTAACGGCTGTTCGGTGACCACCAGTATGCATTCTCTACAAAACCGGGGATTGGCTGCTGCTGCGCGGTCTCTATATCAAGAACACCTGTATACGCCGCTCCAGGTTGCTCCATGTAAACCGTATAAGCCAGTTGATTGCCATCCGGTGACCACCGGGGACTGTGTGAAGCCGATGTCTGAGAACGCGGATTGAGGATGGCCGAGACCCCGACACCCACATCCATTATCATAACCTCTGCGGCTGCTCCGGCTGTAAACGCATACATCTCAGATGATGATATTGCGCCGAGCATCTTTGCACCCGCAATCGCAGCACAAAGCAAAAAGCATAGACTCACAACCGCACGCAGCAGGTATCGCATGGGGATTCCTCATCGTTTTCACTGTGACCGCCAGTGTACCGAAAATATAGCAGCGGGTGGTCACAGCGCAGGGAAACCGTCAGTTATGGCTGCCACGCCAGCGAGTTCACAATGGCCCCCGGTGGCAGCGGCACCGGCTCTGCTGCGCCATCTACCGCAGAAACCAGCGCCACGCTCCCGCTGTCATTACCCAGCAGCATATGCTCCCCGTCCGGGTGCCAGCGCATAAAGCGAATCTGCTCATGCGTGCTGGTGGCCCCGGTTTGCACATCGGCCACCACAACGGTAAACGAGCCATCGGATTTGTAGCGGGCGATATAGCGCCCATTCGATGACCAGTACGGCGTCTGGAAGCCGTTCAGCGGCAGGTTGCGCTCCGGGTGGGCTTCGTCTGTTGCCAGCGCATAGCGGTACGTGATGAAGCTGCTGCGCTCGGTGCCGTTTTCGATAATGTAAGTAATCTCGGATGAATCTGGCGACCACACATGCGCCCACGCATTGCGCGGCATGTTTGGCTCCGTGAGGGTGCCGCGCTCTATATCAAGAAGTTGCGACGGCAGTGTATCCGGGATGGCCCCGTCATCGAACAGGATGTATCGGCCATCTGGTGACCAGCGATGCAGCGTGTTATAGCGGTCAATGTCCGTCAGGTGGATGTCTTCCCGCGTGGCAATGTCATAAGCATAAACCGGGACATTCTGGAGGCGGTTCCCGGCAACCACATAGCTGACGGTGCTGCCATCCGGTGCCCATGCGTACCCTGCCGGGGCGCTGTCAGCATTGCGCACCAGTGCCACAGATTTTTCCGTTGCAATATGCAGCAGATACAGCCGCGTGGTGTCGTAGTAGACCATGTGCTGGCTATCCGGTGCCCAGCTAAAATCCCCATCGCTGAAGCCGCGTGTGGTAAACGACTGCCCCGTGTGCATATCCAGCACCACAAAACCGCGCTCGCTACGCGCACTGGTGCGCTCTGTGATAGACTTGAACGACAGCCAGCGCCCGTCCGGTGACCATGACGGATGATAGTTCGCAAAAGCCGGGTCGCCAGCCATATAAACCAGCCCCGTTGCCCGATCCATCACCGCTACATTTAATGGCCCACCCGTACTGATGGCAAACGCCAGCACCCCATCAGAAAACAACGGCCCGGCTGACCTTGCAATCAGGATCAACAGCAGCAGCGGGCCACACAGCCCGGCCACAGCACGCAGTAATGTTCGCATGGGGCTACCTCACGGCTTACGTAACAGGTTCAGTTTAACAAATGCAGCGGCGCTCTGTCACAACGTGCAGCGGAATTTACCTGTGCGCGGGTGCAGCCGTGGGGTACTATAACGGTCACTATCACAGCCAGAAGGCCCGTGCGCATGACCGACATCCAACTGGAGCCGATCCCCTACTTTGCAGAACTGCCAGACGATGCCCTGCAACGGGTGCGGGCACAGATGCATCAGCGCCAGTACCAGGCAGGCGCAATGATTTTTACCGAGGGGACGCGCTGTGCCGGGTTTCATATTGTGGTGGATGGGCTGGTGAGGATTTACCGAATGGGCCAGGAAGGGCGCCTGCATACCCTCAGCCTGCTGCGCCCGGTAAGCACATTTAACGAGGTGGCAGCCGTAGACGGCGACGCCAACCCCTACAATGCCACCGCCGTCACCGATGTAACCGTGGGCGTCATCCGCCATGAGCATCTCATCCGGCTGATGAGCGACGAACCCGTACTGCTGAATAACTACGTGCGGGCGCTGGCCCGCATCAACCGCGAGTACATCGAGCGGCTGGAAGATATGACGTTTCGGTCGATCCCGGCACGGCTGGCAAAGCTATACCTCTACGAAAACACCTATGCAGAAACCATCGCAGAGCAACCTTCCCGGCTCACACAGGAAGAAATTGCCTCCATCCTGGGCACAACCCGCGAAGTGGTGGGGCGGGCACTGCGGGCACTGCTTAACGCGGGCTTGCTGCGCAAAGAAGGGCGGGCCGTCTACATCAAAAACCGCGACGGGCTGGAGTTCCTTGCAGCGCACAACTGCTACCCGGAAAACGTCCGGGAATAGCCCTGCTACATCACGTCTGGCGCAGGTTCAAACGCCCGCAGCCCCATCACCAGATGATCCACAAGGTCTGCCATGCCCCGGTAGGCAAGGTGCCCCGGCGTCATTGATTCAACTGCATCAGCCACACGCTGCACATGCTCTCGTGTTGTAAGTGCTGCCTTCAGCGGGCGCTGGTAAATGCGAATGGTAAACAGCGCCCGCCCCACCTCCGGGAATGACATCAACGTCTGCCGCTCCGACCGGAAGTAAAGCATGTCCAGCAGTGCGTCCCCTTCTGGCACAGCGTCCATATTTTCCAGCGAATGCCCGTGGATGATGACCGGGTTCTGCGCGAGCGTTTCTGTTGTGGTAAACGACCAGTTGTAGCGCACAAACGGCCCCTGCCCGATCATGGCTTTCATCAGGCGCGGGCTGGCATTAAGCAAACGAGCATTATCCCCTATCGGCACGTGAATATCGTGGAAGCTGAGGCCCAGTTTTTCCGCTGGATCCCAGTGGGTGGGCAGGGCCACCAGCAGCGCCTCGGCTTCATCGGCATTGGGTTCGCCACTGCGGTTGCGCATGATGGCGAGGTCTTCCTGCACGCTGAGCGCCAGCGCCGCACACAGCCGATCTGTGGGAGCCATCGTCCCACCTAACCCATCGAGATAGTCGTAACAATCCTGCCCCAGTTCCGGGAATGCTGCATTGTCCGCATCAAACGTCAGTGAACCGTCCCGGCGCAGACCAACGCCAGTAAGTGCAGAGCGAAAACCCATTTCATCGCAGGTGAAATACGCCGGGAACTCTCGCCCGGCTGTCTCCGCGATTTGCCACAGCACACCCTCCAGCGCAGCAATATCATCGTCCATGTAAAGCAGGCTGCACTGCGGATATTCGCTGAAAACCGCCAGCTTTTCCGCAATCATCGGCTCAAACGCGGCATCGAACACGAACACCGTGTCCTCCGGGTAGCCATATACGGGCCGCCCCAGCTTATACAGGTCAGTAGCCGTTTTGAACGGCGTTTTCACCGGGAACGGTTCGCGGACAGGGGGCAGTTGCATGATGGTTTTCCTGCGGCTCACGACATTTCCGGGGATTTTACCGCGTTGCTAGAACATCACCAGCCCTGCAAACACGGTAAACGCCACCAGCCCCACCGCATACAGCACAGAGATCGTCTCCCAGCCGCTGCGCTGTTCCACGTCAATCATCCGTACAGAGTTACCCACATAGTCGTAAAGCTGGCGCACTTTCAGGTTCGGGGCCAGCACAAATCCGAGGATCGCACCACCAATCAACCCGCCGATATGCCCCAGATTGTCAATCTGCGGGATAGAGAAGCCCAGCACCAGGTTAATACCCAGCAAAAACAAATACTGGCGCAGTGCCCCGCGTCCCCAGTCGCCAAGTTCCTCACGGTTACGATAGAAGTACACAATCTGCGTACCCAGCAGCGCAAACACCGCACCACTCGCACCCACACTCGGTACGTTCGGGTCACCAAAACCAGCACTCAGCACAGAGCCAGTCACACCACCCAGCAGGTAAATCGACAGATAGCGTGCTTTGCCGTACATTTGCTCCGTCTGGATGCCCAGAATATACAGCGCATAGGCATTGAAAAAGATGTGCGCCAGCCCCGCGTGCAGGAACATGGCCGTAAACAGACGGTAGAATTCACCATCGTTGAACACCGCCATCGCGTCGTTCCATCCAGCGAGAAACAGCGCGTTTTGAATATCTATCGAGAGCATCCCGAAGATGAAGATTGCCACGTTAATTGCAATCATCGCGTAGGTAATCTGCGGCGGGCTGGGCTTAATGTTAAATTGCAGGCGTTCGCGCGGCTCCTGTCCCTGCTGCTGCTCCTGT
>JBCCQC010000471.1:0-4406 GCA_039024535.1 Chloroflexota bacterium | reverse complement strand
TGACAGTGAATCGTCAATGGAGTTGAACGGCCTGATTGACCTGCGTTCGGCTAACAAGCCCATCCTGACCTACTACGCGCAGTGGGATCTGAACAACATCAACGCCCGTGGCTACCTGGAAATCTCTGAAGATGGTGGCTTCACGTGGACTGATAATGACCTGACAGGTACCGTAGACACCATCGAGGCTGAAAGCGACACAGAGTTTCGTAACAAGAGTGACGATCTTGACGAAAAGGCGTGGCAGTTGCAAACCAATACCCTGGAAGCCTACCGGGGTAACCTGGTCAGCATACGCTGGCGCCTGGAAGTTAACGAAAACCTCCAGAGAATTCAGCAGGAAAACCAGGATAATGATAATAGGTCAGATCAGAATGCCAACGAGCGTAACCTCGCCGATGGTATGTACATCACCGACATTCTGATCTTCGACCTGCAACCCAACAACCCGGCCCCGGCTATTGTGATCCGTCCGCCGTTCAGTATCTTCGTCAGCACTGGCGATTCACAGCAGCTTTCAGTAGTTGCCAGCGGCACTGGCCCGCTGCTTTACGAGTGGTTCCTTGGTGAGCCACCCGCAGAAGGCACCGACCCCGGCGCACCGGGTACCATACCGCCAGGCAACGAACTGCTCATCGCTGGCGAATCCCCGACCTACTCACCGCCAGATAATCTGGAGCCGGGCCTCTACAAGTACTGGGTGCGAGTTTCCAATTCGGTTTCGAATGCCGAGCCGAACATCTTCCCGGCCTTTGTGACCCCTGCATCGGAGTATCGCGTGGTGGACTGTGTACCGGTTGCCCTTGGCGACTGCAACATCTACCGTGTGAACATCAACGGCTTCGATGAAATCTCGAAGGATGGCACGCAGCCCGGCTGGTTTGGCGACCGTGAAAGTGCCAGCGACTTTGCACCGGGTGGTGTGAACTACAGCGGCAACACCAGCACAGACCAGACTACCTCTATTGACATCCCGGCCCAGAGCAGCAACGAGTTTGTTCAAGCCTCCATCAACGGTGCCGCTATCGAGACAGTGTACGAGCGCTCTCGCCGGACGGGCAGCAGCGTGAACTACCGCTTCCCGGTAGAGGCAGGACAATACACCGTTCGCCTGTACATGGCAGAAAAGAACTCGTCAAATGCGGCACAGGGTGCGGCACAGGGGCGCTTCAGTGTTCAGCTTAACGGCAGCACAGCCTCCTACCGCACCGGCATAAACTCGGTACCCCTGACGAACGTGAACTTCATCGATCTGATCGGCAACAGCTTCCGGGAAGCCGCCGTCATTGAACTGGCGCCACAGGTGGTCACGCCGTCGGAAGGTGCGCTTAACGTCACCATCATCAACGAAGACACAAAGAGCACCTTTATCTCAGGCATCGAAGTGTTCCCGGTCACATCGCTCCGTCCAGACATCGTGGAAGAACCGCAGAACACCACAGTTCCAGCAGGCGATACGGCACAGCTTTCCGTCACGGCGACGGGTGCCAACCTCACCTTCCAGTGGTACGAGGGCCTCACCGGAGACATCTCAACCCCGATCAATGATGGTGGCCTCAGTGGGCGTGCCAGCGTTGCCGATGCAGTTAACGGCCTCACCGGGCAGAGCTTCCTGCGTATCAGCAACTTCACCGGCAGCCAGAACTACTGGGTACGTGTGACAGGCGGGCCATCGGCACCGTTCGAGAACGTGGATAGCTTCGATGCCCGCGTCAATGCGTGTACGTTTGACCCGGCGACCTCGGAAAACGGAACATGTGGCTTCTGGCGCATCAACGTAGCCAACGATGACCTGGACACCGACGGCACCGGCACCAACAACGACTTTGACAACGGTCGGATCATCACCGCACCGGACGGCACGCGCTGGTTCCCGGAGGGCAGCAACAACACGTCCGTTAACGACGATGCATGGACAGCCAATGGCCTGAACACCAACGGTAGCCGGCGCAACAACCACAACGGGCACACCTTCTCCGGTAATGCCAGCAGCGACCACATTCCGCTGAATGTGTACCGCACCTACGCCCAGGATAACAACTTCAGCTTCAGCCTGGATGTCAACTATCCGTCAGCAGGACTGGGTGGTGGTAACGGGGTGTACGACATCACAATCTACACCACAGACAACGACACACGCCGGGGTGCTCGCATCACCATCGAAGGGGATGTAGTGGAAGCAAACTATCACCCTGAGCTTGACCCGAACTGTGGTGACAGTGTGTTCTGTCAGATCACCTTCGAAAACATCGCCGTGACAGATGGCACTATCGACATCCAGTTCGAGCGGTCTGGTAGCCGTCAGATGCGCATCATCAGCGCTATCGAGATCACACCGAACTAACCCTGACCTGATCCGCAGGTTCAGACAACACTCACAGGCTCCCGCAAGGGGGCCTGTTTTGCTCCCTACACTGCGCACCACACTGGAAACCCCTAGGGCCTGTTGATACACTGATGCAACTGGTTACATAAGCCACAGGAACAGACATTGACGGTATCTGAGAAACGACTGGGCCTGCTGTTTATCCTGGTAGGGCCAACAGGCGCTGGCAAAAACACCCTGATGAACCGCGTCATCCCACAGTTAAACAACCTGCAACAACTCCCAACAGCAACCTCACGCGCCATCCGGGAAAATGAGCAGGAGGGCCGCGAACATCACTTCGTCACAGAGGCAGCGTTCCGGCAGATGATTGCCAATGATGAACTGCTGGAGTGGCAGAACGTCCACGGGCGGCTGTATGGTGTGCCGCGTGGTACCGTGGAACACCTGATTAACAACGAACTGGATCGCATCGCAGATATTGACGTGCTGGGTGCGCTGACAGTAAAAGCCCTCTACCCGGATAACACCATCATTATCTTCGTCCAGCCAGGCGCCAGAGACGACGTAGAAACCACCATCCGCGAACGTCTGCTGGCACGCCATGAACCCGAACACGAAATCGAGAACCGGCTGCGCCGCGTCAAAATGGAAATGAGCTACGCGCCACAGTGTGACTACCTCATCATCAACGAGGATCGGGAAGAAGCTGTCCACACGCTGCACAGCATTATCATCGCAGAGCGCAGCAGGCGGCAGCTTGCCAACCTCCGCGTTCGCCAGAACACCACCCGCAGGCGGCTCGTATTCTCTGCCGGGGCGCTGGTACTGAACGGCGATAGTGTCCTGTGCCACAATAGCAAACTGCCAGAAATGCACCTGATTGATGGGGAACTGCCACAGGAAGCCGCCGCCCGTTCTATAAAGGATGTGGTGAAAATGAATGATAACGATGCGCTCACACAGCCGCTCTGCATTACGCACGATGAGCATCCGCTCTATGAAGACATGATCTTCTGGTACGTGTATCGGGATGTGCAGCCACAGGCACTCCCCGACGAGTGGGAATTTATGCCGCTGGCCGATGCCCCCATACCGGGTGTCGTGCGCAGCCAACTGACCGTCAGCTTACAGGAATAATTTAATGGCATCGCTCAAAGATATTCAAACACAGCAGGGGGCCAAACTCGCCCCGGATAACATCCCGCTGCAATTCGGCAATCTACTGGCCGAGTATCACGCCGCGCTCAATGAGGCAGCCCTGCTGGATCGCTCGCACGAAGGGCGCATTGTGATTACCGGGGCCGACCGCTTCGAGGTTGTCCAGCGCGTGTCTACGAATGACGTACTCAACATTCCGGAAAACGCCGGACGCGCGACCGTTTTCACCACCGCCACTGCCCGCATCCTCGACCGGATAGAAGTCTACAATCGTGGCGATCATGCCCTCGTGTTGACGGAACCGGGACGCGGACTGGCCGTAAAAAATTATCTCCAGCGGCAGATCTTTTTCAACGACGACGCACAGGTGAAAGACATCACAGGGGAGTCGGCACAGTTCGGGCTGCATGGCGCACAGGCCGATGCCGTTGCGAACGCATTCGGTGTGGCAACTGCTGACATGGACGCATTACAGGCCGCAGAAGTCACGATTGCAGAGAAGCGTGTGTACATCATTCGGCGCAAGCCACTCAGCAGCACCTACTGGACAGTGATTGTGCCCTCCGGCGCAGATGCCGGGGCAGTGTGGCAGGCGCTTTCTGCGCATGAAACCGTTACGCCTGCCGGGTCGCTGACGTTTAACGTCGTGCGGATTCGGTCAGGGCGGCCTGCGGTGGGCCGTGAACTGACGCAGAATTACATTCCGCTGGAAGTAGGCCTGTGGGACGAGGTGAGCTTTACCAAAGGCTGCTACACCGGCCAGGAAATCATTGCGCGAATGGAAAGCCGTGCGCGGATGGCAAAGGTGATGGTACGGGTGCGCCTGAGTGAGCATGTGGACACACCTGCATCACTGGCACACAATGGAAAAACAGTCGGCAATGTGACCAGCAGTGTGAAAGCCCCGGATGGTGAGATA
>JBCCQC010000470.1:0-4411 GCA_039024535.1 Chloroflexota bacterium | reverse complement strand
GTGGAGAAGACCATGATACGACTGACCGTCTTTTATAACTTACCCGAAGGCACCGACGAAAATGAATACCTTGAGTGGCGCCTCGGGGATCATCAGGAATCGAACTCCAGCATGGAGGGTGTTATTCGAACCGATTTCATGAGGATTGATGAAACCGTGCCGCTCGGCGCATCCGTTCCCTATCGCTTCATGACAATAGTGGAATGGCCCGACCGCGAAAGCTATGAAAAGAGCTTTTATGCAGAAGCCGTGCAAACCAGATTACAGGAAAACCTCAAGAAAATTGCTGATCCGATGTTTCTCATCGGAGAGGTACTGACCGAAACAATCAACGAAACAGGTGAATAAATATGTCAAATTATCGCGTTTCCGCTGATATTGGCGGAACATTTACAGATATTGTTGTCTCTGAAGTTGAAACCAGCACAACACGCACCGGGAAGGTGCTCACAACACCTGCAAACCCCGCCGAGGGCGTAATGCAGGGCGTGACGGAAATGATCGGCGATGCCGCCGCAATGGACTTCTTCGTCCACGGCACGACTGTTGGCCTGAACGCATTCCTGGAGCGCAAAGGCAAGCGCGTGCTGCTCATCATGAATGAGGGCCTGCGCGACGCCTATACCATTGCCCGTGGTGATCGTAAGACGCTATACGAGTTGCAATACAGCAAGCCGGAACTGCTCGTGCCACGCCGTGACGTACATGGGGTGCGTGGCCGCCTGCGCTGGGATGGCTCTGAAATGGTTCCACTCAACCAGGACGACTTCGAACCCATCATAGAAAAGGTCAAAGCCGAAAATATTGAGTCGATTGCCATCTGCTTTGTCCATGCCTTTACCAACCCGGCCCATGAGCGACAGGCAAAAGAAATTCTGACGAAAGCACTGCCGGATGTCTCCATTTCGCTCTCGCATGAACTCGCCCGTGAGTGGCGTGAGTACGAGCGGGCATCCACAGCGGTTATGAACAGCTACATCGCACCAATTGTACAGCGCTACCTCAAAAGCCTTGAAGGAAACCTGTCCGATGCCGGGCTTTCAATCCCGGTTCACATCATGCAATCCAATGGTGGGGTCACCCGGGCAGAAACCGCCCGCGAGCAACCCATCCACACCCTGCTCTCTGGCCCCGTCGGGGGTACCATCGGCGGTGCGGCACTCGCCGAGCAAATCGGGCGACCGAACCTGCTATGTGTGGATATGGGCGGCACCTCCTTTGACATGAGCTTGATTGTAGACGGCAAGCCCGGCATCTCCAACGAGGCCGAACTTGAAGGCTTACCGCTGCTGCTCTCCCTTGTTGAAATCCACACCATTGGCGCAGGCGGCGGGTCAGTCGCATGGCTGGAAGCAGGCGCACTGCGTGTCGGCCCACACAGCGCCGGGGCAGACCCCGGCCCGGCTTGCTACGGCAAAGGTGGCACACAACCCACCGTGACCGATGCCAACCTGTTCCTCGGGCGCATCGGGCGCAACGCCAGACTCGGCGGCTGGATGGAACTCGACTTTGACGCGACGGAAAGCGCCATGCACAACATTGCACAGCAGCTTGGCCTGGGCGATGTGGAACTGGCCGAGGGTATTCTCGCCATCATCAACGCGAAAATGGCCGACGCTATCCGTACAATTACCATTCAGCAGGGCATCGACCCGCGCGACTATGCGATTGTGGCATTCGGCGGAGCCGGTTCCATGCACGCAGTCTGGCTGGCCCGTGAACTGGACATCCCCGAAGTGATTGTCCCGTGGAGTCCGGGCACATTCTCAGCGTGGGGCATGTTACAAACGGACATCCGCCGCGACCTCACCGCGAACTTCTTCAAGCAGGTAGCCACTATCACAAATGAAGATGTCTCTGGCGTGCTGGAGCAACTGAGCAGCGAGGGACGTGAACTGCTCTTTGCAGAGAAAGTCAGCGAGGCCGACATTGAATTCGAGTTCTCCGCAGATATGCGCTACATCGGGCAGGAATACTTCGTGAATGTGCCAATTGCCGCATCTGTTGACCTCGCCGTGATTGAAGACGCTTTCCACAACGCGCACGCCACCCGCTACGGTCACTCCACACCCGGCGCACCGGTAGAGTTTGTGAACCTGCGCGTGGGCGCCATCGGCAAACTCGATACCAGAGCAGGTGCATTCATACCCGGCGAACAGGCCGGCGATCCCATCATCGAAACACGCGCCATTGTCTTCGACGGCAAGAGTATCGACACCCATGTGCTGAACCGCGACGCAATTCCTGTGGGGAGCGAATATAAAGGCCCATTGGTCATTGACGAAAACAGCGCCACTACCGTCATTCCCCCCGGCTATGACCTGCATATAGATAACTTCGGCAACTTGATTATTCGGAAGGAAGACTAACATGAGCGCAGACCTCATTACAACAGAGATTATCCGCAATGCATTTGTTTCTATTGCGCAGGATATGAACGCAACGCTCATTCGCAGTGCGTACACCCCCATCATCTATGAAGGGAAAGACTGCTCTGTGGCACTACTTGATGAGCGTGGGAACGTCCTGGGCCAGTCCCTGGGGCTACCCCTGTTTCTTGGCAACCTGGAAGTGTGCGTCAAGCTCACGGCGGACATGTTCGGCTGGGATTACTTCAAGCCGGGGGACATCTTCTACATGAACGACTCGTACCTCACGGGCACCCACCTGCACGACGCAACCATCTTCGCACCCATCTACTGGAATGATAAGCGGGTTGGGTTCTCTGCAAGCCGTGCCCACTGGCTGGATGTCGGCGGTAAAGACCCCGGTGGCCCGATGGACTCGGTTAGCATCTATCAGGAAGGAATGCGCTGGCCGCCCACACGCATCTACGAAAACGGCGAACCCCGCAAAGACGTGATTGAACTGCTGCGGGTGAACGGGCGCTTTGGCTACTCGCTCATTGGCGACATGAACGCCCAGATAGCCGCTGGCCGCACAGGTGAACAGCGCTACCGTGCAATATTAGAGCGCTTCGGCTATGACACCGTAATGGCTGCACGCGATGAGATCTTCCGCCAGTCCGCACAGCTAGAAAAAGAGGCCGTCGCCGCCATCCCGAACGGCACCTACACCTCAGAAGGCTTCCTGGATAACGATGGCTTGAGTGACGAGCGGATACCTGTCAAACTCAAAGTGGTCGTAGACGACGATACGATGGTCATCGACCTGGATGGTTCGGCACCACAGGCAACCGGCCCGGTAAACTGCGGTTTCGCACAGACAATTTCTGCCTGTCGCGTAGCTTTCAAGCTGCTTGTGAATCCAGACCGGCCCGTTGATGGGGGCACCTTCCGTACCTTAACTGTGACCGCGCCCGATGGCTCCATCTTCAAGGCCAAGGAACCCGCCGCCTGCGAATGGTATTTCTCCTCGCTTGGCCTGCTAATTGACCTTTTTGTAAAGGCACTTGCACCGGTCATCAAAGATCAATCAGCGGCAGCTCACTATGGTGACTCAATGGTGATCTTCCTCGGCGGCATTGATCCACGCAATGGCAACCCATTCTTAGCTGTAGAACCAACGCCAGGCGGATGGGGTGGCTACGCCGATGGCGACGGACAGGATGGTCTCATCAACAATGTGAATGGGGGTTTCAAAGACTTGCCTGTCGAGGTTTACGAAAACAAATTCCCCGTCATGCTGAGGCGTTATGAACTCCGTGCAGACTCCGGTGGAGCCGGAGAATCTCGCGGTGGGTGTGGCATCCACCGTGAGTATCACCTTGAGTCAGACGCCAGCCTGTCACTCTGGTTTGAGCGATCAGAGACACCCGCGTGGGGCTTGTTTGGCGGCAAGGAAGGTGCCAGGCCCGATGTCACCGTTGTTTCTGGCAACAATCAAGAGGAATTACATCTGCTAAAGGTGAACGCTCGCATGATCCCGGATCGCTCCATCGTGACGACACAAACGGGCGGCGGTGGCGGCTTTGGCGAACCTTTCAAGCGCCCGGTAGAAAAAGTTCGTCAGGACGTCATTGACGGCTATGTAACGGCTGAGGGTGCCAGACGTGACTACGGCGTCGTACTGCTTGATGATCTAACTGTTGATGAGACCGCTACCAGCACGCTGCGTCAAAAGTAAATCGCAAAACATGTACATTGAGCCGGATGTGTAAACTCACCCGGCATCAGTGGATGAAACGCACGGAGGTACTGATACACCCGGATTGATGCGGGGCAATTACCAGAATACCCGCATCATTACGCTGTAAAACTGCGGTTGCGCGTCCATCACTGGCAGAATCAACAGTCCGAGTGCTGTCACAAGCAATATGATTCCAAATGTGAAACGAGATCATCCGGTGAATCCCATTTGACGTGACGCTGACCGCATTTGAGCAGAGCGGGGCGTGGTACTAAGTGGACTATCCGGGGTTGCGCGGGTGGATGAGCGCGAATTACGTCTC
>JBCCQC010000469.1:0-4412 GCA_039024535.1 Chloroflexota bacterium | reverse complement strand
CGGGGCATTCATATATGGCGTGTAAACCAGAACCTGCACCATGCCGTTTCCGTGCGCCTACTCAATTTCCCATGTGCGGATGGTGCCATCGCCACCGCCACTGACCACCACGCTACCATCGGGACTGAAAGCCACGCCCAGCACCCACGCCGCATGATCGTTGAACGCCGCAATTTCAGTGTTAGTCTCCACATTCCACAGGCGCAGGTTGTTATCACGGCCACCGCTGGCGATGGTACTGCCGTCCGGGCTGATGGCGACGCGCCACACGTCGTTGTTGTGGCCGCGCAGCGTCGCGCGGATGGTGCCACTGTCCGTTGACCAGACGCGGATGGTGTTATCGGTACTGCTGGAAACCAGCAGTGTACCATCGTCGCTGAACGCGAGACTGCGAACCGACTCTGTGTGGCCGCGCAGCGTGCGCGTGGTGCGGGAGTCAATGTCCGTCAGGTAGATCACACCGCTTTCATCCCCGGCAGCAATCCGCTGCCCGTCCGGGCTGAAGTCCACATCCAGAAAGCGCGAATCTCCGTCGCGCAGTGTGGCTATCTGTGAACCCGCGTTCACGTCCCACAGGCGCACCGTGCGATCTTCCGCCGCAGAAACAGCCCGTGACCCGTCCGGGCTGACGGCCACACCACGAACCGCCGCCGTATGCCCGAACAATCCGCCACGATACGCGCCAGTCTGCGCATTCCAGACGAGCACGCCGTTATCGTTGCTGCCGCTGATGAGCGTACTGCCATCCTCGCTGATGTCGATGTCGTTGACCACATCGCTGTGGCGGTTTAACACCGTGGGTGAACCAGATGTGCCGCCAGTCCATATGCGGATTGTGCCCTCGGCGTGGGCAGAGGCAATCATGCCCGACGGTGCAACAGCCACTGCACGGACAACATTCGTAGCGCTGCCGTTGTATAGCACACCGCTGCCGTCAATATCGACCGGGCCTGCGGCTATCGCTGTGCCGCCCCGCACTGGCGTGATGGCTGTTGCGCCGGGGGATGGGTTGATGCTGATACTGCCCGATGGCCGTGTTGCGCCTGCCCCGGCGCTCTGTGCGGGGGTGGCCGTGACTGCGATGGTCGTCGTGGCTGGTTCTGGCTGTGCGGGGAACAGCGCATTAAGTGCGAACAGCCCCACACCCCCAATCATCACCAGAATAACCAGCCCGATGCCAACACCCGTAAACAGACTGCGCTGCGGTGCTGGCGGTGTTTGAGGTGCCGATGCCTGCTGCTGCGCTGGCTGCGGCTGTGGTGTCGATGCCTGCTGCGCTGGCGGAGGTGATGCGGGTTGCTGTGGTGGCGGGGCCGCTGCGGGAACCGGCGCAGGCTGTTGTGCCGGGGGCACAGGTGCTGCCGCTGGAACCGTAGGCGTGCCTACCCCCTGCATGTAGGACTCTGGCGCGGGGAGTTCCTCTGTCGCAACTTCCGGCAGGTCTGCGGTGGGGGCATTGTAGGCGGCGGGTTCCGGGCTGCTTTGTGGCGTGGTAGGCGCGTTCAGGTTCGGGTCAGTTTTCATGCCGGGGCTACCCAGCGCAAACGTGAAAAAGCCGGTTTTCGCGTCCAGCATCCCTTTGAACGCCGCCTCGAACGAATCGGCAAAGGCTTTAACGTTAACGTAACGATCTTCTGGCTTTTTCGCCACGCCACGGGCCAGCACACTCCCCGCCTGCTCCGGGATGTCTGCACGGTAGCGCTGGGGGGCGGGCATCTCCTCGTTGAGATGTTTTTGCATCAGCGCCGGGGAACTGGAGCCGTAGAACGGCAGGTGTGACGTGAGCATGTAGTACATCAGGATGGCGAGGGCGTACTGGTCGGTGGCCGGGGTGAGTTCGTCGTCGTGCCACTGCTCCGGGGCCATGTAGGTGTGGGTGCCAATCGTCTGGCTTTCTGCCGTCAGCGACAGATTCGCCTTCATCACCTGCGCAATGCCAAAATCCACCAGGTACGGGTCACCCTGCGCGTCAAACATCACGTTGCTGGCTTTAATATCACGGTGAATCACGCCGCGCCCGTGGGCATAGCTTAACGCCTTCGTCATCTCACTCAGCAGCGTCACACACTCGCCAAACGACGGCAACGGTGCCCCCATCCCCACCCGCCGCTCGATGCGTTCGCCCAGGGTGCCGCCCGTAAGCAGGCGCATCACAATAAAGCTCAGGTCGTCTTCGCGGCCATAGTCATACACCGGGATGATGTTGTTATGTTCCAGCGTGGCGACTGTTTTTGCCTCGTTGTCGAAGCGGACAGCATAGGTCGGGTCTGTAGAAAGGTCTTTGCTCAACACTTTGACGGCTACACTGCGCTCCAGGCTGGGCTGGTGTGCCCGGTAAACCGCGCTCATGCCACCTTTGCCAATCAATGACCGCAGTTCATATTGTCCCAGGGTGCGCCCCGCTAGCTGTGCGTAATCCATGTGTCCTCCATCCCGTGCTGTGCAGAAATCCCCTGCTATTCTGGCAGAAAAAGTCGCGATTGGCGAACCCATAGTCTCGCTGTTTATTTACGTTTTTTATCTCGTTTTTGCATTTCTTTATATTACAGACGCTGCGTTACACGGTACTATAGTTGTCGTATTCATTCTTGTGTCTTATTTATTGAGGGTATTCCACATGGCGTCTGTTCTCCTGGTCGAAAACAATCGTATGCTGCGCACCATGTACACCGCCGGTATGTCTGGCTATGGCTACAACGTCCACGAGGCAACCAGCCTGAACCAGGCGTTTGACCTGCTGGAGGAAGGGCTGGTACCGGATATTCTCATCACAGACTGGAAACTGGTGGGCGGTTCCGTAGAGTCACTCGTTCAGGCTGTGGAGAGCGTATCGCCCAATGTTCGGGTGATTATTGCCACCGGCCATGCGAACGCCGTCACCTGCCGTGCCGATCACATCCTGCCGAAGAACACCGGCATTATGGAGATCCTCTCGCTGATATAACGCACCCGGCCTGTATGAGCAGGGGCTTTAGCTACCGAAGCGTTCTACCCTATCATCAGTCTGTAGCGATACAACTGCTATAATCGCGCCATACTCATTCTTATGGTCGGGAGGGCGTGTAAATGAAAGTCATTTTCTTCGGGGATAGCCTCACATGGGGCGGCTACGGCGGTGATTACGTCGGGGAGATCAAACAGCGTGTGGGCGAAAAACACGAGATCATCAACACCGGGGTGGGCGGCAACACCGTCCTGAACCTCTCCCGCCGCCTTGAGCGCGACGTGCTTGACCACGAACCAGACGCCGTGTTCGTTATGGTGGGCGGTAACGATGCCGTCAGCTACAGCCAGCCAGATACGCGCCCGTACTACCGCAAATCCATGCAAATCCCGGAGGGCGTCGTCTCGCCAGATGACTTCCGCAGTGCGTACCGTGACCTGATAAACCAGCTACAGGCGCATTACATTCACACGTTCATCGGTCTGGAGCCGATGGAGGCCAACCCCACCGTCTCAGCCGCGATGAAACAGTATAACGCGCTGGCCCGTGCAGAGGCCGAAGCGCACAACGTACCTGTACTGGATCTGTTCGCGCACTTTGTACCGGGCACTATCCCGGAGCGCAGGCCCATCTCCACAAAGTTTATCCAGCAAATTGGTGAGCGAGAGCGCACCGGCTTTTCCGACTGGTACAGCGAACAGAAAGCGCATGGCTACGCCTACACGTTCGACGGGGTTCACTGGACGCCAGAAGCGGCTGCACAGGCCGCACAGATGATTGTAAAGTTTATGGAATTATGAGGCTTTTCAGATATTTTCTGTGATGCCCCTGTTATGAGCCGTTGTGACCTTTGACAATTTAGCGCGAACAGACTAGCATTGCAATAACATCGTCTGCTAAATGCTCAGGGGAACATATCCATATGCCACAGTACAGCACACAAAAATCTGCCGAAACCCGCCTTGATCTTATCCGTGCACGATTTTCCCGCTTATTCTCAGAAGTCTTTACCGTTTTTAACGTCGGCATCGTGCTGCTGTGTATCTCGCTGCTGGTAGGTGGCTTTGGCTACTGGGAAGTTCATCGGGGCGAGGGATTCTCATGGAATAAATTCTGGTCAGACTACTACGCCAACATCAGCGCAGAGTTCGGCAGTGTTGCCATCACCGTGTTGATTATCGACTCGCTCAACCAGCGCCGCCAGCGCGAGGAAGAAAAACAGCGCCTGCTGCGTCAGATGGGCAGTAAAGAAAACGGCCTCGCACTCCAGGCCGTAGAAGACCTGCGTGCGCTGGGTGCATTGAAGGACGGCACACTGCGCGGGGCCAACTTCGAAGAAGCGAACCTTGAAGATGTGCGCCTGGGCCGCGTGGACATGCGGCAGGCCCGCATGGATTTTTCGAACCTGAAGAAGGCGCACCTGTTTTTTGCGAACATGGAAAAGGCAGATATGTCTGGCGTGGATTTG
>JBCCQC010000468.1:0-4417 GCA_039024535.1 Chloroflexota bacterium | reverse complement strand
GGGGGTTTCGGGTTCGTCTTCCTGTGTGGCTTCCATCAGGGCCGCGCTCTGGATTGCGGCAAGGATGGACATGGCGAACGCGGCAGAAACCAGCGACGGGGCCAGTAAAACATCCGGGATAAATGGCATTGGCAAACTGCGCGGAATCTCCGAGAGTTCGCGCACGTTGGGCACATCCTCCCAGCCCATGATGCTGATGAAGGCCGTCAGCACGACCATTGCAAACAGCGTGGCATAACTTTTAAACCGCGTGTGATGCAGCCCCCAGATAATCACAATAGAAGCCACACCGATAAACGTGGTGTGATAGTCGCTCTGCGAGAGGTGCGAAAACCAGTCCCACGCCCGCACCAGCGGGATAGATGAGGCGGTATTGTCGTAGTTATTCAGGTGGTGCAACTGCCCCAGCATAATCAGCAGGCCCGCCCCGGTAATAAACCCGGTCATCACCGCATTAGACACAAAGCGCGTCATGCTGCCCAGCCGGAACAGACCAATAAGCAGCAGGAAAATGCCAGTCAATATAGACAGCAGGAACAGCACATCAAGTTGCTTATCTGCCGGGGCCGCGATGATGGCACTCCCCGCCACCAGTGCCAACGCATTCGTCGGCGCGAATACCAGCAACTGCGAACTCGCCAGCACAGATGACACTACCGACGTGATGAACGCCGCATACAGCCCATATAATGGACTGACCCCCGCCAGAATCGCAAACCCCATTGCCTGCGGTGCCCCGGCAACTGCCCCGGTCACGCCAGCCAGCACATCATCAAACAGGGTAGCTCGATATTTTTTAAGCGTATTCAGCATAAGTATTCCACCAAAAACATTACAGCGGATTATAGCGCAAAGGCTACGATTGCCATACGCGCGACCACCTCTGTTCGCCCGATTGCGAAAATCATTGCACAATGGAGTGAACGAACATCACGCAGTGTGTGGAGGGTACCCCGTGAAGAAGTTTCTGTTTACCGGTTTATTCCTGATGATTATTGTGGCGCTCGGCGGACAGCCATCATCTGCGCAGATAGAAGAAATTTATGGGCTGGTCAGCATTCCGAACGCCGATGTGCGCTCTGGCCCGGATTTTGCTTACCCGACGGTAGGCCGCATTCCGCAAAACTCATCGGTAAAAATTATTGGCCGTGCCGGGGACTTTTTCCGCTCGTGGGATGGGCGGCAGTGGCTCCAGATTGAATACGGTGGCGGTCGCCCGTGGATTTATGCGCGACTGGTGCGTACCAGCCGCGCCTTTAACTCGATTCCCCCCACCGGGCGCATCCTGCCGCGTAACAATAATGGCCGCGTGCCGGATGAATTTAACCTCTCGTTGGATGTATGCCAGCAGTGGCCGGATGCACCCTTCACGCGCAGTGGTGATTTTAACGCCGGGGATGGTGAACTGACGGTTACATACCCCGGTTTGCAGGGCGCGAACGTCTACAGCGTTATTGTGATCTCGCCAACGGGAGTGCGCCGCGCGTTTGATAGCACAGACACCACCTCGCAGATCATTTTCGACAAACTTCCGCGCGAGACGGGTACCTACACATGGCGCGTAGCCCCCTACTGGACGAACAATCCGTCACGCTTCCGGTGGCAGCAGGTGTGTCTGCTTAAAACCGGCGGCACGTTCGAAAAACCGGCTCAACTACCGGGCCGCGAATAAGGTTGTTGTTGGCGGCGGACGGCCAGAAGGCCGTCCCTACTATTTTGAACCGTAGGGACACGCTTCTGCGTGTCCGCCCAACAAAAAACACACCACCACGTTATATTGCACACGTACCAGCGGGCTGCGCCCCTACACAGCGCATTTTATTTTCGGATAGGGTCTGAGTGCGATACGGGAACATACACCCGCCGAAAAACGTCATCCAGTACATGATCGTGAGCAACAGAAAATAGATTATGTACAGGACAGTTTTCAGCCCGTTACTGTGGGCAGCAGTTATTTTTGCTATCGCAGCCTGCACTACCTATGAGAAACCCATCGGTGTCCACCAGACGGCCATCATCAGCACAGGCAGCGGCTATGCCATCAGCGTCAGCGGCATGGATGGGGGTTGCCCGGCCCCTATTGATGTGCGCGTTACAGAAAACAACCATACGGGTAACGTAAAAATCGAAGTCTTTACAGTGCGTGAGCGGTTCACAGATAACAGTTGCGACCTCGGCCTGCTGTTTGAGGATGACATTGCATTACCGGCAGGCTTTGACCCGGCGAAAAACACCGTAACGGTCAATGGGAGCCTCGTGCCGTAAATCTGCCTGAGCAAACCAGAGCAAGGCTCAAGCTATGTTCTATATTCACAGAAACATGTGCTCTAAAGTATCCCATAAGGCACATGTTTCTGTACTGGCTGGCTTATTTCCCCTTCTGGTCATCCAGGTAATCCTGAATGTCGATGGTATCTGCCGTGCCAACGGTGCTGATGAATACGTTGCGCGTCCACAGGCTGGGCAGGCGGCTTTTTAGCTCCGGGAACTGGGTGCGCAGTGCCAGCGCAGACTGATACTTGATCTTTTTGACCAGGCTGGCAATCCCCATCTTCGGGTCAACATCCAGCAGCAAATGCACATAGTCGGACTGAATCTCCAGATCTATCACCTCAAACCGCATCTGCTGGCCCATCTCTAAGATGAACTGCTCCAGATAATCGGCCACGTCACCTTCCAGCACATTGCGCCGGTACTTGGGGCACCACACAACGTGATACTGACAGCTAAAGACGGTGCCGCCCTTTGCGTGGTACTTCTTTACAGGATTTTTCAACTTCATGTGCTGATTTTTACCTCTTATTGATTTGCTGGTTTTACATCTAGCGTATATAGTTATATTTATAGGGTTTAATCTAACGATTTGAGTAGATTTTACCTGATTCTATTCATTCAGTATACGGAGAGATATGCTCAATGTTTCGTAAAATTTCAATTTCTATCCTGATTCTAACCGTCGTGATGGCACTGTCTTCGGTGACATTCGCCCAGGATCGTGAGGTGATTACGGTCGATAACGCCGCATCCCTCGGAGAACTGATCCGCATCTCGCGTGGTAGCACGGACGTGGTGGCCGTTAGCCCCGATGGATCTATTGTGGCTGTGGGTAGTTCTGTGGGCATCTGGCTGTACGATGCAACCGCTATCGACACCGAAATGGAACCGCAGCTCATCGTTACCGAAGGCGAAATCGGGGATATTGCCTACAGCCCGGACGGAACCACTATCGCGTTTTCCAACAGTGAAGACAACATCATTAACTTCGTGGATGTAGCAAGCGGCGAACTGACGGGTAATTTTGATCCCGAATTTACCGCGAACCACATGCGCTACAGCCCGGATGGGTCTATGCTGGCACTGGGCGGCGGCTCACAGGGCCTGATGATCTGGGATGTTGCGGGTCAGTCTGTTGTGCTGCGCGACGAAGATACCAGCCTGGGCAGCGAAGCCCCGGTTTCCTTCAGCCCGGACGGGGCAATGGTCGCCAGTGGTGCCTCCAGCAGCACCGTTTATATGTGGGATGTCGCCGGTGATGGTGTGCCTATGGAACTTGCAGGCCACACGTCCACTATCAATGAAGTCACGTTCAGCCCGGACGGTGCCACACTTGCAACGGGCAGCAACGACCGCACCATCCGCCTGTGGAACATGGACGGCACAGAGAAACTGCTTATTGAAGGAACCGATGACTACCGCATGGAAAACACCTACGCTATTGCCTTCTCGCCGGATGGCTCAATGTTTGTCAGTGGGCACCGGGGTCAGTTGCGCCTTTGGGATGCTGAAGGTGGCCGTATGGATCTGTTCACCGACCGTGACGAGAACCCGACCAACGTTAACCAGATTGACGACATCGGCACCCTGAACGAAATTGTGTGGCTGCCGGATGGCTCACAATTTGTGGCCGTGAGCGATAACGAGCAAAATGGCGTACAGCTTTACAATACCGAAGCTGGGCTCGTGACTACATCTATCGGGCATACAACCGACATCACGGCTATTACCTTCAGCCCGGACAGCAGCACCCTTACTTTTGGCGATGGCGACCAGATTCTCTACCTGTGGGACACGGCTGCTGTCGAGGAAATCAACTTCTCTACAATACTGGAGGACAGTACCTCTTTCAGTGCGGATAACCTGAGTATGATTACCTACTCCTCCGATGGGCAGTACATCGCCACAGAAGACGGTTTTGTGCCACAACTGCGCAATGCAACAACCGGCGACCTCATCCGCAGTTTTGAAGCCGATGGCCTTTCCTCCGATATGGCGTTCAGCCATATCGGAGGTAAGGCCATCGGCTTCAAAACTGCGGTTGAGGTCGCCGGTTGTTGCATTGCGCAGGTGTGGCACAAATCCGTCTTCTGTGGCGAGGTACTGCCCATCGGAGGAGTAGGTAAGCATCCTCAGGTTATGC
>JBCCQC010000467.1:0-4421 GCA_039024535.1 Chloroflexota bacterium | reverse complement strand
GGGGGTTGTTCATGGTGCTCGCTCCAGAGACATTTCTTTCCCCGCGAATCTACGCTTCGTTTATGGCTACCGTCCCCTTTTTCGGGCTGGTCGCCCTGCCGCTCACCATGCTGATTATCGCTGGTGAAATCGACCTGTCCTTCCCTTCCATTATGGCGCTCGGTGTAGTCGGGTTTATTCAGGCGTATGACCTGACACAAAATGTGTGGCTTGCCGTTTTGTGCTGCCTGGCGGCGGGCTGGATTGCGGGCTGGCTTAATGGGGTTATTGTAGTTCGCATTGGCATCCCCGCGTTAATTGCAACCATTGGCACCCAGTTTTTCTGGCGTGGTTTTGTGCTGGTTGTGGAAAACGGCAGAAGTACGGTCTTAACTGAACCGAAAAATACGATTCTCGGCGATATTCTTGTCAGCAGAATTGGAAATTATGTGCCGATGCAGATGATATGGTTTGTGCTCATTGCAGTTGGCATCTGGTTCCTGTTAAACCGTCACCGTTTTGGCGCACATGTCTATCTGATCGGGGATAACCAGAACAGTGCCCGGCTGATGGGCGTCCAGGTAGACCGCACACGAACGCTATTGTTTGCGATAACGGGCATGGTTGCTGCGTTCGCCGGGTTGATCGCCAGCCTGCATGTGTCCAACTTCTTCACCACACTCGGTGAAGGTCATCTATTGACCACGCTGGCCTCGGTATTCCTGGGGGGTACATCTGTTTTTGGGGGGACAGGAACTATTATCGGAACCTTCATTGCAACATTTATTATTGGATCCATCAATGCAGGCATCGTCGCTATCGGGTTGACGGGGTTCTGGACGCAGTTAATCTACGGCTTGATTGTCACAGTAAGCGTCGCCATGCATACGCTGTTACGTCGTCGCCTCGACTGATGCGAAAGCCCCTTTGATGCAGGAGATGTTGCGAAATGGCATCTGCAAGATAGAGTTGGCAATCATAGCAATCTGTAGCGATAGGACAGCCAGTGCCAGATGTGTGCGAACATTCGCAATGCCCTGCTTGAAAAGTTGCTTCTGTTTGCCAACGATGCCACGAAGACGCGCAATCAAGTCAAAGATCGGTTCAATCGCGGTGCGACGTTGTCGCAAGATGGCGGCAATATCGCGCTCACGCTTGATAAAACGGCGATAAGCCTGAGCGTAGCGTCCGTTTCGCCAACGCAGGGCAGGTGTCACCAGGATCACATCTTGTTTTGCCCACTGACGGATACGTTGTGGCCTGGTGTAGGCATCATCACCGCAGAAGGTATCCGGTTGTAGGTGATGGAGAATCGCCATCTCTTTGCGATCAACAGCGGCTCGTTCAGAAAAGGTTGCCATTTCCACCTCAAGCAAACAGGGAAACCCCGCTGCATTGCTGGTGAGATGGATACCATAGCCATAAACCAGACCGTGATAGCCACTCTTCGACCAGGTTGCATCCTGATCCAGATGTCGTAGTTTCTCTGGCACTCGCCCTACGGTTCGATCACTCTGATGCCAGACCGGTTCCAATGCCTTGAACAGACTCTTGTCTTCATTGGCTATGTCTGGCCCCTCCTTAATGCACACCCCTCACATGATTAAGGCAGGCGGTGGTTATTCACAATCTCACGGAAAGCTGTCGCGCGACGGGTAATCTCTGCAAAATCGCCGGATAGAACCAGCCTTGAATCGACCAGTGCGCTGCCGATGCCCAGCGCAAATACGCCTGCGGCCAACCAGTCAGCAGCGTTATCCAGATTGATCCCGCCCGTAGGAATAAACTGGGCCTGCGGTAGCGGAGCGCGTATCGCCTTAAGATAGGCGATACCGCCATGTGTTGCAGGGAAAAGTTTGATAACATCTGCGCCGTTTTCCATTGCGACTTTGACTTCCGTCGGGGAGTAACAGCCCATCATCACCGGAATGCCGTAACGATTAGCCATCCTGATGATGCCAATGTCAAGAACAGGCGTGACAATAAACTGTGCCCCCGCCAGTATCGACAGACGGGCGGTTTCCGCGTCAAGTACACTGCCAACACCGATCACAATCTGATCCTCTAAATCAGTTGCAATTTGCTGGATCGCTTCCAGCGCGTTGGGCGTGGTCATCGTCACTTCCATGATGCTCACACCACCTGCCAGTATTGCCTGCGCAATCTGATTCAGGCCATCGGATCGGTCGGCGCGAATGATAGCTACGACACCCTCGTCGTACACACGCCCGAGCAACTTATGTTTCATTACAAACTCCTCTATGTTATCTGGCCGGACGTTAGCCATCGGGCCGGCTTATGATGCCAATGGTTTCCAGTTCATCGTCGGTAAACCCGGTTTCGCGCGGGCCTGGCGTGGCAGATAGATAATCGAAACCATGGCCACCACCGTAGGCCTTCCACGCCGTACCGGGTATTATGCTGAGGAATGTCACACCATGTTCGGACTCGTGGCCCACGCCTTTCTCGACAGCATGTCACCGGTCGATATAGTACAACGACGCCATCACCGCATGGGAACGCGCACATGAACTCAACCCGGCTTTCCCGACAAGTTCACCGCAATCATGGTCTGGCCTGCATGAATAAACAGGGTAATGTGTCCAGAAAACACAGGCTGCTTACGAGCAGGCGTTTTCGCTGGATCCATCCGATGCACGTGCCTTCTTCGAGTTGGATCAGTTACGCAGACGGATAGAGCTATCCAACACTGCCAGTACATGATGGCACCTGGTTATACTGGTCTGGGCCAAACCGATGCCGCCACCACCCTGTACGATACCATCACGGCATAGGAGCCGCATCACATCGGTGCATCCCTCAACAAGAACGCGCATAAGTAGAAAGGTACCCCATGAGCCTGTGGAAAGACGATAGTGATCTATTCGAGATTGCAAAGCGTGAACTGTTTACAGCAGTCGTTGGTGACATCATGGATCAACTTGGACTGCAAAACCAGTTTGTGCCGCCTCAGGTACGCCCATTGTATAACGAGATGGTGGTAATTGGCCGTGCCATGACAGTTCTGGGCGCAGACGTTTACAGCGGAGATGGTCACGCGAACAAGATGCTCTCAAAGTCTTTTGGCTTGATGCTGGAGGCGCTTGATGATCTTAAACCGGACGAGGTTTATGTGGCTGCCGGAGCATCACCCGGTTATGCGCTGTGGGGCGAACTCATGAGTGTGCGGGCCAGGCATCTGGGGGCCGTTGGAGCGGTAATGAACGGCTACTCACGTGATACACACGCTATTGTGTCGATGGGATTCCCGGTGTTTTCGTATGGCCCCTACGCACAGGATCAGGCACCACGCGGCAAAGTGCTCGACTTTCGTGTTCCAATCAAGATGGGCAGCGTCCACATTAATCCCGGCGACATCATTTTTGGCGATATTGACGGTGTGTGTGTCATTCCACACGAAGCAGAGAAAGATGTATTTACGAAGGTGCTGGAAAAAGCACGCGGGGAAAAAGTGGTGCGAAAAGCCATCGAGAATGGGATGAGCGCCGCCGATGCCTTCCGCACCTACGGCATTTTGTAGCCGGTCACGAAATACGCAAAGGCATTTATTTTTTCTGGAGAATCAAACTTATGAAGATAGAATCCGTTGATGTGTGGTTGGTCGAGGGCATCAAATACAACTGGACGCTACTACGGATCACGACCGACACTGGATTGACAGGTGTTGGTGAATCGACCAACTGGCCCGGCAGTCCGCTGGTGTATCATGCGACTCAACATCTCGCCGAGTCGATCATCGGTGAAGACCCCCGCCGCATTGACTACATCTGGACAAAGCTGTACCGCGATTTCAACTGGCAGGGGCCAACTGGAACCATGCTTTGCGCAATGTCCGGCATCGATATGGCCCTGCTGGATATTAAAGCGAAGATGCTCGGCGTCCCCGTATACGAATTGCTTGGTGGCACCTTCCGCACCGAAATCCTGTTGTACGCCAACTACTGGTTTACCCTTGCTGACCACACACCAGAGTCCTACGCACACTACGCTCAAGAGGTAGTGCAGCAACATGGGTTCACCGGTCTTAAATTTGACCCGTTCGCGCATACCTCCTACCTCTTTGGTGATGACCTCTCAACCAACCTGATGCTCACGCCTGCTCAACAGGATCTTTCCTACAATATCGTGGCTGCCGTGCGTGAGGCCGCCGGAGACGATGTTCAGCTCATGATTGAGACACACGCCATGCTCAACATGCCAGACGCAATCCGCATGGCAAAGCGCATGGAGCCGCTCAACATCACATGGTACGAAGAGCCTGCCGGCCCGGAATCACCACAGGTACTGCGGTATCTGAGCGAGAAAATTCCTATTCCGCTGTGCGTTGGGGAGCGCCACTACACACGCTGGATGTTCAGGGCATTACTGGACGAATTCGCTGTTGACTACATCATGCCAGACATCACCCGCTGCGGCGGCCC
>JBCCQC010000466.1:0-4447 GCA_039024535.1 Chloroflexota bacterium | reverse complement strand
TTAACGTGTTTTGCAGTTTCCTCGGCCAGCAGCATCAACGAGACAGCGGAGGCGTTAGCGGTGGGTTCGTCTTCGTGGTAGACGTAGCGCAAAAAGCCATTCCACCACTGTTTTGCGTTGATGACGCGCTCGTGATGGTCGGTTTTGAAGTGTTCGGCAATCTGGCGAGCATGGAGCAGTTCGTTATCGCGGGTGGTGGTGTCGTAGCCGACGGTGAACGTTTTGATGGCCTGTGTGTCTTCCTGTGCCATCAGCGCAAGGAGGGCCGCACTATCCACGCCGCCGGAGAGAAATAACCCCAGCGGAACATCGCTGCGCAGATGGAGCCGGACACTTTCGCGCAGCAGTTCGCGGGCCTGCTCTATGATTTCGGCTTCGGTGCGGGTATCTGCTGCGCCGTTGAGATGCTCACCAAAGCGCCAGAACGGTTTTTCCGTGACTTCGCCGTTTTCCACGACCACCACGTGTCCCGGCATGAGGCGGCGAACCCCGCTGAACAATGTTTCTGGCCCTACCTGGAACCCGAAGCTGAGGTAGGTATCCAGTGCAGGGAGGTTCAATTCTGGTTGTACACGCTCATCCACAAACAGCGCCTTGACCTCGCTGGCAAAGCGCAATATACCGTCCTGCTTATGCAGATACAGTGGCTTCATCCCGATATGATCGACGGAAATAACCAGACGCTCGTTTTTCGCGTCCCACAGGGCGAACGCATACATGCCGCGCAGCTTATGGAACATCTCCATGCCGTCACGCTCATAGAGGTGGATGAGCGTTTCGCCGTCGCCGTCAGTGTAGAACGAAAACCCATCGCGGCGCAGTTCCTCGCGGAGTTCGCGGTAATTGTAAATTTCGCCGTTGAAAACCAGTGCAATTGACCGATCTGAACTGTAGAGGGGCTGGTCGCTGCCGCTTACGTCTATGATGCTCAGGCGGCGCATTCCTACCGCGACGTTCGGCGCACTGTAAAAGCCGTCACCGTCCGGGCCGCGATGCGTGATGGTATCGCACATGGCCTGCACGATGGCAGGGTCGGCGCGGTTGCTGCCGCGCAGGTCAATCATTCCGGTAATTCCGCACATAGGTTTTCGGGGTCGCTGTGGTTTATGATCTGATGCGGCTATGATAGACGGAATTGCAGTGTCGGGCAACCGGCACGCACACCGGGCATTGACGCTCTACGGCGCTCGTTGTACCGTTTTGCGCGGCTTTCATTCACCGGGTACAGGACGCATGAAAATCCTCTTTGTGGCATCGCTGCATCATCCCCAACAACTGATTGACGCAATAGCATCGACTCCTCCCGGTGAGCCGGTGCCGCTGTTCCCGCCGAGCATGGGTCAATACCATTTTGAGCAGGCGATGCGCCGCCGGGGGCACGAACTGGCTGTGTTCTACCGGAATCTGCCGGGGCTGGTAAGCGTGGATATTGCCAGTTTGCGACAGCAGAAGCACACGCAGGGCATTACACCGGGCAAGGTGGTTAATGCGCTGGCGAACCGCCTGCCCCCTCACCTGAACCCGGATAAGCGGGCGCGGAATACGCGGTTGCTGGAACAGGCGAAACAGTTCCGGCCCGATGTGATGTGGCTGGTGGGCGATAATACCGTGATTTACTCGGAAACCCTGCGCGAGATCAAGCAAGAAACGGGGTGCTTGATTGCGTATGCGTCCGGGACTTCGCCGATTGTGTTCTCGCACAAAATAGAGCGGGATGCGGCGCGGCTGTATGACGTAGTGCTGGTGAATGACTTCTATCACGGGATGCAGTGGCGTGAACTGGGTGCAAAATACGCTGAGGCACTGCCGATTGCGGCTGTGTCGCCGGAGTTCCACCGCCCGTATGACCTGACGGATGATGAGCGTGCAGCATATGCCTGTGATGTGGCGTTTGTGGGCACGCTGGTGCCGGATAGCCTGTACAGCAGGCGCGTGCAGGCGTTAGAAGCACTACGCGATTTTGACATGGGTGTGTGGAGTGTGCATGAAGTCCCGGCGAGTTTGCAGAAGCATTACCGGGGGAGTGCGCTGGGCGAGACAATGATGCGGATTATGAGCGCGGCAAAGCTCACGGTGAACATTCACGGGGATTTTATGTTGTATGGTGGCAATATGCGCATGTTCGAGGCGGCGGGTGTGGGTGTGTGCCAGGTCATCGAGGCGGTTCCGGCGGCAGAGCGGTGGTTTACCCCAGGCGAGAATATCCTGACGTACAGCACGCTAGATGAATTGCGAGAGACAGTTGCGGCACTACTACAGGATGACGCGAAACGCGCTCAGATTGCGCACAGCGCACGGGAACACGTTTACGCACACCACACCTATGACCATCGGGTAGAACGTTTTGAGCAGCTTATCAGCGAGAGACAGCATGAACGGCAATAATCGATATGACAGCACGCGCGATGCGTGGGAAAACATCTGGCAGAGCGCGAATATACAGGTCGAACTGGACGCGGTACAGTCGGCGCGGTCACTGGAGACTATCCGCGCTTATGAGCCGTACCTGCCGAAAAACGATCTTATTCTGGAGGCGGGCAGCGGACTGAGCGCGGTTGTGATTACGCTGCGGGAGCGCGGCTATAATGTGCTGGGCATGGACTATGCGTTGAATGCGCTGCAAGCCTCGCGCGATTTTGATGGGAATCTGGATTTGCTGGCCGGGGATGTGCATCATCTGCCGTTCCCGGATCATTCGCTGGGGGGCTATCTGTCGTTCGGGGTGCTGGAGCACTTTGAGCATGGGATGGGGCCTGCGCTGCGTGAGGCCTGCCGGGTGCTGAAGCCGAATGGCACGCTGGTGCTGACGATTCCGTATCCAAATGTGGTGTATCAACTGGTGCAGCTCAAGCGGCAGATGGGCGACGATAGCACGCTGACTGATGATGGTTTCTACGAGAGCACATATAACCGCGCTCAACTGAACGGCGAAGTGGCAAAAGCGGGGTTCCGGGTGCTGGTGAGCCAGCCGACAAGCCACGCTTTCACGCTGTGGGGGCTGGGTGGGCCGTTCCAGGGTGGCGGCTACTATGAAACGTCCCCGCTGGCAGAAGCTGCCGGACGTGTGGTGAAATCTACATTGCCGTGGGCGTTTAACTTTATGACGTTGATTGTGGCGCGGAAGCTGGCGTGAGCCTGAGTGTTGTTATTGTCAATTACAACACCCGCGATTTATTGCGGGACTGTCTGCAATCACTCAAAAACAGCACGATCGCGCCGGAAGTGATTGTTGTGGACAATGCCTCGTCCGATGGCAGCCCGGCGATGGTTGCGGATGAATTCCCTGGCGTGCGTTTGCTGGCACAGAGCGAGAACACATGGTTCTGTGGTGGCAATAATATCGGTATCTGCGTAGCAACGGGCAAATACGTGTTGCTGCTGAACCCGGATACAGCCGTGGCCCCGGATGCGCTGGAAAAGCTGGTCGCTCATATGGACGCCCACCCGGAAACAGCCGGTGTTACGGCGCAGTTACACTACCCCGGCGGTGAAATCCAGCGGACGTGCTCGCGGATACCAACATTTGCCTATTTGCTGGCGCAGCATACGGTTCTCGGCATGATTTTCCCGGCGTGGCGCGGGCGACTGGCTGACCATCACTGGTACCGCGACGAAAACTTCACACGAGAACATACCCGCGAGGTGGAGGTACTGCCGGGGTCGTGTTTGCTGATGCGCCGCGAGGACATTCTGCTGAATGGTGCGCTGAAGCTGTATTTCCCGGAGGATGATCTGGCGCGGCGGTTCCGGGGACGCAGGTTTTATTTTCTGGCGGATGCGAAAATCACACACCGGGAAAAATCATCCACGCACTCGTGGCTGGCAACCCGCATTTACTTCGAAGATATGCTAATTTACACGCGCACGCATCACGGATGGTGGCGGATGGCTCTGTTGTGGTTGTTATCGTGCCCGTTGTATGGGGCCATGTGGGTGAAAGCAAAGATGAAGGTGTAGTGGGCGATCTGTTGGATCACCCACGGAAACGGTTGTGGATTAACGAACCAATACGGTTCAGTTAGGGACAAAAATCGAGTTCTATAGAGATATAGAATCCACCATGATGGATAAAAGTGAGGGGAAAGATGCGCCGGTAGCTCTGTAGGATAGCGTGGAGTAGAAATCATGAGCTAAATTCCGGGTTTGGGCTTACACCCTCGGCGTTTTGGAGGCACAAATGGCGAAGGTGATACTTTGAACGTCAGTAGGTCGCCGACCGACCAGCGGTGGTCACTCAACCCCGCTGCCATAGCAGGCGTGCGTTGAACCCAGCGATAGCGAGAAGGGGTGAGCCAGAGCTTGAGCGGATATAGCCCAGATATTGGGTTTCACCCGGATAGGGGATGTAGTCCTCGGCAATCATTAACATCATTACCTCGCTGTCACTGAATCGCGGTTTCCGTCCGGCTTTGCCTTTCAAGAGTTGTCGTCCTTTGTCTTGATACCA
>JBCCQC010000465.1:0-4458 GCA_039024535.1 Chloroflexota bacterium | reverse complement strand
CTGGAGCAGAACGGGTTTGTGGTGCTCTCTGTGGATATGCCACAGCTTGCCGATATGCCGGAATTCAGGACGTTAATGGCGTCTTTTTCGGAGTTTGCACAGGGGGATGCCAGCCTGCTGGATGCATCGCGTCTTGCCGTCATCGGGGAGCGCACCGCCGCTGATTTTGCGCTGCGCGGGTGTTCGCTGGATTTGCGCTGTGATGCGCTGGTGCTCATCAGCCCGCAGGACGGTGCCGGGGCGATTGCCACACTCGGCCAGTATGGTACGCGCCCGGTGCTGGTTGCGGCCAGCCATGATGAAATCGCCAGTTTCGCCCTTGCGGAAAATATCGCAGCTACAGCACAGGGGAACGCTCTGTTGCAACCATTCAACAGTGAGGGCAGCGGGGCCGCCATCGTCCAGAACCGCCCGGACTTCGCCGATTTTATTGCGTCGTGGCTGGATGTAAACCTGCGCTAGCCGGGGAAGTACGGGGCAACATAATACGCTTCGAGGTCGCCCTCCGCTATCCAGCCTACTGTCTCTCCGAACTGAATCTGAAACCATGCATATTGCACGCTGCATTCCGGGCCATCCATCACCACAAACACATCGCCAATATCAAGCTGCCCGATTACGGGATTCTGTGTACTCGGCCCCTCTCGGATGTTCACGCGCTCGTCTCCGCGCTCAGCGCCGTCGTCTTCTACAACCACGCCGCGCTCCTGCAAAATGAGGCGAGTGGGACGTGGGGCTTCTTCGCAGGCAGATGGTGGCGCTGTGACCGTGGGCGGGAACGTGAATGGCTCTGGTGTAGCAGAGGGTGGCGGTGTGGCTGTAGGTTCTGGCGTTTCTGTCGGCAGTAACGTCGGCACAAGCAGCACTGCTGATTCAGTGCGTGATGTCGCTGATGGTGTTATGGTTGGTGCCGGTATCATGCCATTGCACGCGGCACACGCCAGTATAACGGCGGCCATCATCATCTGTGTGATATGTCGGGGAAACTGAAACATACTCCCAGTCTACCCGATTTACGCCGCTTGTCAGTTAAGTTCTGTAGAACCAATCGGGTGATGACGGTTTGCACGATAGGTTTGCCAGCTTTCCCACAGGCTCCAGAGTGCTGTAGCCGCATAGGAAAACGCAGACAGCGCCAGATAAGGTGCCGTATATGGTGCGTGTTGCACCGCTAGCCATGCGCCCCACCCGATGTACAGCGCTACGCTAATTTCCAGCAGGGTTGTGATGTCCGCTGTGGTGGCGTAAACACTGCCACTGCCACCCGATTTGGGGGTGCGTCGGAATTCGCCACTTTGCCCGATGATGGCCGAGAACATGGCAATCGTATTGTTGATCGCAACGCCTGTCCCGAAGACAATCAGTGCCGGGAACGCAATCATGCGCCGCCAGCCGTCCGGGTAAATAGCCTGCTGGCTCACGGCGTACACAATCGGCGGCACAATGCCAGAAAAGGTCATGAACGCCAGCGGTAATTCTGCAAAAACCCCGGCCAGCAGCAGCGGCGGGGCCAGCAACCCCAGCATCAAAATGAGCGGATAGGGTAGATACTGAACCAGATGCAGTGTGCCCATCACACGCTGTGAAATGCGGGTATGCGGAGAGCGCCATAGCGGTTTTACCATCAGCAGCAGGCATTGTGTGCTGCCCTGTGCCCAGCGGAACTGCTGCTGCTTGAACGCCAGCAGATGCGCTGGCAGTTCACCGGGAACCACGACATCTGGCAGGGTGCGCATGTGCCAGCCTCGCAACTGCGCCCGAAAACTGAGATCAAGATCCTCTGTGAGCGTGGTATCTCGCCAGCCCCCGGCATCCTCAATGCACGCGGCACGCCACACGCCCCCCGTGCCGTTGAAGTTCAGCAGCAGCCCCGCTTTCGAGCGCGACGCCTGTTCAATGATAAAGTGACCGTCAATGGCGAGAGCCTGCGCAGCGGTCAGCGGGTTTTCATGGGCGTTCAGGTGCCCCCAGCGCCCCTGCACCATACCGAGCGCGTCATCAGCCAGTAAATGCGGTACTGTGACTTTGAGGAAATCCGGCGGCGGGATAAAATCCGCGTCGAAGATGGCATAGTACGGCGTCCGGGAGTGTGCCATACCTGCTTGCAGTGCCCCGGCTTTGTACCCGGTGCGGTTTACTCTGCGGATGTGCTGCACGGTGAGGCCACGAGTACGCAACTGCGCTAGCTTGCGGGCGGCAATGCGGCTGGTAGCATCGGTGGAATCATCCAGCAATTGAATCACCAGCCGGTCTGCCGGGTAATCCAGTGCGGCGACGGCTTCCAGCAGGCGCTCCACGACATAGCGTTCATTGTAGATGGGAAGCTGCACGGTCACAGTCGGCCACTCTACCGGGCAGTGCGGCGTTTCTGGTACATCGTTGTTCAACAGATGGATCAACAGCAGCACCAGTGAACCAACAGTCGTCACGAACAGCAGCACTGCCAGCAAAACATAGAGTATGGCAAGGGAAAGTATCATAGCGCGGGAAGTTTAAAGACCATCAGACTGACTCGCAAGGGAAAGCATCTCGTTCTCTTTTGTCAGGGTTGCGGTTAGAATGGTTCCACTATTCTGTTGAAGTAAGGTTGCTGCGTTTTGACTGCAAAGCGAAAAGTCACGATTCCGAACCCGTTCAAGCGATTCAAAGTTGCCAGCCATATTCAAAAGCTCTATGTGGATTTGAGCAATGAACGGCGTCGCGGCGAAGCATTCGATTATGTGCTTATGATGTTGCCCTCGCAGATGCCGCCCCTGCCGGAACCACGCGGATTGCTCCGGCGGCGTGTGTTCGGTGAGCCGCCGTTGAGCCTTTGGGAACTGGAACGGCGTTTCGAGCGCATCAGCAAAGACCCGCGACCGAAGGGTGTGATATTGCATCTGCGCGGCTTTGCCATGTCCCTTGCAGACCTGCAAACGCTGCGTGACAGCATCACCCGGCTGCGTGAGAGTGGCAAGCGTGTCTATTGCTTTGCCCAGACGTATGACCTGGCGACGTATTATGTGGCCTCCGCAGCGAACGAGATTATTTTGCAGCCGGGTGGCAATGTGTTTACGGTGGGACTGCGACAGGAAGCCGTGTTCTTCAAAGATGCGCTGGAGCGCGTGGGCATAGAGGTAGATAGCATCGCCATTTCGCCGTACAAGGGTGCGGCAGATGCACTCACACGCAACGATATTTCCCCGGAGGGGCGCGAGCAACTGGAGTGGATTCTGGACTCGCGCTTTAAGCAGATAAAAGCCGCCATTGCCGAGGGGCGTAACTTCACACCGGAGAAAACGCAGGAAATTATCGACAACGCGCCCTATCTGGATCGCTTTGCGAAAGGCATTTCCGTGATAGACGCTGTGCTGTTCGAGGAGGAACTGTACACCTACCTCGGTACGAACAGGATCGTAACGTGGGAGGAAGCCGACAGCAAGCTCTACATACAGCACCGGCTCACACAGGACAAATACATTGGCGTGCTGGAAATCTCCGGGCTGATGTTCCCCGGCGAGAGTGCAAACCCGCCCGTTGCACCACCGATTCCGTTGCCCATTGTGGATGACGGACGTGTGGGTGATATTACGGTGGTGCGACAGGTACGCGCTCTGATGCAGGATGAAAATCTGGCAGGGCTGGTGCTGTTTGTGGATAGCGGCGGTGGTGCAGCAACTGCTGCCGAGGCCATGCGTGCCGCGCTGGTGGAACTGGCGCAGAAGGTGCCGGTTGTGGTCTACATGAACGGGGTGGCAGCCAGCGGTGGCTATCTGGTGGCGACGGCGGGCCAGCACATCATCGCGCAGCCGGGGACAATTACGGGGTCTATTGGCGTGCTGTTGAGTAAGCCCGTCGCCAGCGAACTGCGTGCGAAGTTGCGCATCAATGCGACGGAATTCCTGCGCGGGAAAAATGCGGATATTCTGAGTCCAACGAAAGCATTTTCAGAAGACCAGCGCACATGGCTGCGTGAGAGTATCGAACGCACGTATGACATTTTCATTGAGCATGTGGCACGCAACCGCAAAATGGAAAAAGAAGATGTGGATAAAATTGGCGGCGGGCGTGTGTGGACAGGTGCACAGGCAATCGAAAACGGCCTCGTGGATGAGCTGGGCGGGTTCAAGCGGGCAGTCGAAAAAGTCCGCGAACTGGCCGACCTGCCCGAAGGCACACCGATTGCACTGGTGAGCAGCAAGACAAAGCCCATTGTCCCGCAGGTGGCGGAGAAAGTGAACCCGGCGGCCTACTGGCAGTATCTCAACGGCACGGTAAACGCCGTGGCGAATGCACAGCCACAGCTCCTCAGCCCGATTGTGTTCGACAGGACGCTGTGATGCGTATTATGTGGCATGGTGGGGGCGTAGCACGCTACGCCCCTACGGTTATCGCGTTGTTGTTGCTGCTCATCATCCCGGCGGGGACGTATGCCGGAACCGGGCCGCTGGTGGTGGCCGTGGCGACGGGCGGCGATGT
>JBCCQC010000464.1:0-4459 GCA_039024535.1 Chloroflexota bacterium | reverse complement strand
GTCAAAATCCACCAATCCGATCTGGTCGCCCTGTGCAACATTCATAGTTTGCACGAAGATAATCGCCGCGTTTTTCGCTGGCTCTATGAAGTTTTCGCTACCCATACTCCCGGATGTATCTATCAGCAGGGCGGCATCTACCGGGCGGTTTGTTGGAATAATCGGGCAGTTAGCTGTACTACCGTCCAATTCAATCGTAACCGTGATTTCAGTCTCGTTGAGTACCGCCACCGGGTCTGATGTGGTAATGGCCGCCCCTACTGGTGCTGTTGCCTGGCCAGCAGCAACGGGCACAAACAGCACCCACATCACTACCAGCAGTCCCCATCTGTAAAAGTGTCGCATATGATCCTCGCAGTTCAGTTTGCAGTCCCTATCAGGTTCCAGAAAGCGGCGCCGGGGAATGCATACCCCCCGACATTACAGTGAACAACTCACACTTAGCTCGCATCACGGATGCGCTCAGCATCACGCCGCTTCTTTTCCAGCATCTCCAGGATAACCAGCACACATACCGAATACAGATCATAGGTATCGGTTCCAGCGGGAACGTGGTTAGTCAATTGATCCTTCATCCAGTTAGAAAGCCCCTCCAGTGCCTGGTACTCCGTTGCTGTGCGCGCAAGTGCTTTAAACTGCGGCGATTGCGGGTTCATCGTCTTTAGCCAGTCCCGGATCGGCATGATAAAAGCGTTCGGCCCACTGTTGATGTTCTCATTGGTCTGGTGCTGGCGCATGTTTAACAGGTGGTTTTGCACATGGTTATAATCAATCGGGAACTCGTAGTTGGGTACGTGGACGCTGAGCCCATGATCCTTATTGCGGAACAGATAGGTCATTAACGCCTCAATAAGCTGGGGCTCACCTGTTGGCCTGGTCAACCACCACTCGTCTGCCTGTTTACCTGTGGCGGGGTTGATGGGGGGGGTGCGCAGCATATACACATAGTTGGTATTCTGCTTGTCGCGGTAGTCGCGTTCCTCTTTAATGATGCCGTGTGCCATCAGCATTAAAAACTCGCTGAAGCGGTCGATGTCTTCCAGCAGGATCGTCACCTTATCGGAAAGCATCCGCAGGGGTTGTTTGAGCGATTGAACCAGCTGGTTTTCATATTGCACTGCGCGCACCTCTGCCGGGAAGTTGTGCAGCAAGGGCCGCGTGTCTGGATTTTGTGCGAGGTAGGCACCCATGTACCCTTCCGCACCGCTGCTATCATAGCTGCCATACACGCCAATGCGATTGAGCGGCAGCAGTTCTTCCATGTGGATCATCATCAACCGGAAGCGGTCGTCACATGATTGCAAGCGTGCCTGCGTTTCATCGTCCTCTGGCAGCCCATAGTATGCCCGGAGGCGGTTCATCACACCGTCCAGGAATGTGCGATTGTCAGACATTTCACTGTCCTGGTAAGCGAGCAGGTAAATGCCAGGTTGTGTGTCGCCCACATAGCTTTGCTCAAAATTTAGCAGGGCGCCGCTGTTGGTAAACAGCATATTTGCCAGGTCATCCTGCCGTCCCTTAAAGCCGTGGTTCGCCAGGTAGTTGAGCACGGTTTCGCGCTCCCGCGCCGGGGCAAAAATATCACGACAGTAAGCCATCAGACTACTGGCATTCACTTCATTCCAGTTGCCGCGCCCGGTATCGTCCAGCGGCTTGCCATCCAGTGTCAATACTGCCTTAACCTGCGGTTGGCCACGCTCGTTTGTGCGTATCTCAGTCTTCCATGCGATGCCTGCCAGCGCCTGATTGACCGCGTTGCCGTCGCCGACATAGGCGTTGTAGCGCTCCTGTTCCCATTCTGAGTCATCCACGATGTAGCGGTTGGGCATGTTGCCGGCATCGTTCAACTCAGACAAAATTTGCTCCTGCCCCATAAACACCGTGCTATACAGGCTGCTGGTCTCTGTCGCCAACACACCCGTCCACGTTTCTAACTGGTGCAGCGTCTCACGCACCTGGTCGCGCATCTGGCGGATGAGCTGGGAGACTTTGTCGCGTGCCGCCTCTGCACGATACAGATCCAGCACAGCGTCCGCGGCATCCCGATAGGCAATTTGCACATTTTTGTTTCTGGCACCCCGGCGCATGCCGCCCTGCGCGCCAGCTTCTTCCATCGCTTTTTGCGTTTCTTCAAGTTCATTCAGCTTGGTATTGCGGTTACTCTGGTTATACTGCGAGTTACCCCGAATCTCGTCAATCAGCGTCAGCACCTCGCTAAAGATGCGATTCATCTCTGTTAATACAGCCATTGTCCATCCGAACTTGCCCTGCCGCGCTTTTATGAAGTCGTTGGTGTCTTCACCGTTTAGCTGGCGTAGCAGGTAAGCGTTATACACCCCCTGGAAGCGCGCCATTTGCAGTTGTGCAAGGTCTTCAATGATTGTGCCGAATGCGCCGCCGTCGCGCTGCCCGGTGGCATTGATGCGCCCTACCTGATTGTTCAACTCTTTTTCTACATCTCTGGCAATACGGCGGTGATCCTGTGCCGGGTCGTTCTTGTTCTCGTGGCTTAGCTCTACCTCGGTGGCCATGGTACGGTCTTTAATGGCCTGTAACTTGCGGTAGGCCAGCCGAGCATCCTCAGTTTTGTCTGCTGAACTTGGCTCTAATGCCTGAATCCATTCATCAGACTCGTAACGGCTCATCGTGCGGACGGCAGCAGTGGTTTGCTGTTCGTAAAGCTGATACCACCGATAAATTTTAGGCCACAGCGACGTTGGAAAGTGTTGTATGCCAGGGTCTTCCGGGTCTGGAACAGGGTTGCGGGCTTCCAACAACGTGGCGACCTCGTCCTCGGGGCTGTGATTGCGCTCCTGGTTCTGATTTTTAGAGAAGCTGGAAGGCAACCGGGAAGAATTGTCATAGTCTTCAGGCGCCAGAATGGTTTCCAGTACATCTTTGCCTAACTGGAACGCCCACTTTTCAATAATTTGCTGGATGGGCAGGATAATGGTGTAAGTGCCAACACCGCCCACATAGGGTACCTGTTCGCCCATCTGCGCACGTTTCCCTGTCACGCCCTGCGCGATATTCACAATGTAAGAGCGCTGGTATTCGCCCGCAGCGCTATCCACAAAAGCAAGGATGGCATCTGCAATGCTGGGGGCAGCACCCTGCGCCAATTTGAGGCTGTCCATCGGGTTATTCGGGCGCTTACCGTCGACTAGGTACACCAGGTCATACAGCTTGCCGCGTAATTCGCTGCGCCAGATGCGGTTGCCAGCAGATGTGCCGGGACGGGTGTAGTGAACCGGGTAACCCAGTTCGTAGTCCTCATTAAGCAGCAGTCGCCCTAGCTCTCTCAGGGCAGCAAAAGTACGTGGCTTTGCGTTTTCTACCTGATCCAATGTAAGCGTAGCACGGAAGGCATCTGGCAAATAGAAGTAGCCGCGCAGTTGCACTTCCATATCCTGCGATTCTGCAATTTTGCGTACCAGATATGCTGCATCCAGAAACAACCCGGCACCAGTGCCGCCTACCAGAGAGCCAATGATAAATACCGGCAGCGAACGCTCGCTGCCAGCGTTACGCTTGATCGTGGTGATCTTTTCATTGACGCGCTGGTAAAAGCTGGAGCTGTTGGCAGAGGCAACGTCCTTAAACAGTGCTAACCGGCCCAACTGACGGAACTGCCCCGCACCGTCTTCCAGGTTGAACAACGTGGGCTGCAAATTCTTAAGGTACCAGTCTGCCTGCAACCAGCTTGCAAGGTGGCGGTTCTCGTCACTATCTGGCTGGGCGGCGACACGCTGCATCAAATTGCGTGATTGCCCACCCAGGTGCCCGTACTCTCGCTGATCCAGCGCAATAGCCCCGAAGCCCATTCCCTGGTGCCGGGTTTGCCCGACGCCTTTGAACTGCGAGAGGGGCTGCTTGGACGTGTCGAACACAAGCATGCCTACCTGTGAAGGCAGTTGGTTATTGTAGGTGTTCAGTAGCTGCTGTTTGACGTGCATAATGGTCGCCGCACCGCTACCGCCCAGACCGAGAACGAGGGCGGGAATGGGCTGGTTGGGTTGGTTTGCCATAACGAAAAGCTCCTTGGTGAGTGAATAAGCTATAGTGACGTTCTGGGCCGGGCAGGGTCGATGAGGCTAAGGAAGCGCGCTACGAACCATGAGCGCCCGGCAAACGGTATCGGGTCAGTCGTTAGCTGTTTACCAGTACTGCGCCCCAGTCCGGGTCCTTGCTCATGAAGTAACTGACTCCATCGCGGGTGCGATGAATGAGCTTTGGCTCTCCTTCGGGTGACAGGGTAAAGGTCTTCGGCTTGTCTGGCGTGGTATAACGCACCGTTACCCTGACTTTGCCTTCGTTGTACCAGTTCTGTTTGCCATCGTTGGTCACAAAGATGGATTTGATGGGCAGATCGCCAGGGAACCCCCCGGAGTTACTGCTGGTAAGCTTCTTGCGATTGAAATTGCCATCCAGTGACAATACTTTGATGCTCTCTTGCCCG
>JBCCQC010000463.1:0-4478 GCA_039024535.1 Chloroflexota bacterium | reverse complement strand
CCGTAAGTGCCATCCCTTTTATCCCTTCATGAATCCTCGTGTATACCAATAATACACGATTAGCATCGTTCCGTTTGCGATGTGCTATCCATTCGCGCTACAGTGGACGACATTTGACCCGCTCATCACAGGAGAGAACACACATGGCGACTGTATACGTGACCCGCATCATGATGGAAAAGGGGCTGGCAATGCTCCGTGACGCCGGACACAACGTAACGGTATGGGAAGGGGATATGCCCATCCCGCGTGATATGCTGCTGGAAGCCACAAAAAACGCCGACGCCGTGCTGCCCATGCTCACAGAGCAAATCGACGCCGAGTTCATGGACAACGCCCCCAACCTGAAGGTCATCAGTAACTTTGCCGTGGGCTATGACAATATCGACATCCCTGAAGCCACCCGGCGCGGCATCCCTGTGGGCCACACACCGGATGTTCTCACCGAAAGTACCGCAGACACCGCCTTCATGCTGATGATGGCGGCGGCGCGGCGTCTGCCGGAGGCGCAGCAGGACGTAAAAGAGGGCAAATGGCACACATGGGAACCGCTCGGGTGGCTGGGCCAGGACGTGCATCATGCCACGCTCGGCGTCATCGGTTTTGGACGCATCGGGCAGGCAGTGGCGCGGCGCGGGAGCGGCTTTAACATGAACGTGATCTATCACAACCGCAGCCGCAAACCCGACGTCGAAGCGGAGATGGGCGCGGAATACCGCGAACTGGATGAACTGCTACAGGAAAGCGACTTCATCAGTATCAACACGCCGCTGACCGACGAAACGCACCACCTCATCGGGGAGCGCGAACTGGCGATGATGAAATCCACGGCGGTGATTGTAAACACGGCACGTGGCGGCGTGATCGACCCGTCCGCGCTGTATGTGGCGCTGCGTGCGAAGATGATTTTTGCGGCGGGGCTGGATGTGACCGAACCGGAGCCAATCCCTGTGGATAGCCCGCTGCTCACGCTGCCGAACTGCATTGTCGTGCCGCACATCGGCAGCGCCACCCACGCCAGCCGCGAGAAAATCGCCGTACTCGCTGCCCGGAACCTGCTGGCCGGTCTCAACGACGAACGCCTGCCCCATTGCGTCAACCCGGAGGTTTACAATTAGCGCTATTCGCTTACTCTGATGTTGGGCTATCAGAGTCAGGACATGTCAACTCACCGTTGTAATACTCAATGTAGAAGTTCTCAGCGGCGGTATCCGGTTGCCAGCCGTGTTCAAGTGCAAATAGAATGACCCTGCGTACAAAGCGGTTGGTAATGATTTCTGGTTTATTGCGATGGCCCACATACAATATCATTTCATCGCCATTTGCCATAAAGCCAGCCAGATTAAACCAGGGGTTAATCCAGTCGGTCATATTCACAATCAGCGTTTGCCCGCTGGTATCTGCTGTGGTTACATACAGGCTACTGCGAGGCACTGACGCAGCAAAACGCCAGCGATACTGTTTATCATTGACGATGATCGGGCGATAGCCTCGTTTCTTTTTCGGGCGTGCCATGTTTTCGCTCCTCTAAAATAAAAAATCCCCGTTGCCGGGGATTCAGGATGAAGGTGGGTTCGTCGGACGCATCGCTTATGCAGCCGACGTGCTGGATTTACCCTTCTGGCTGACCATGCTGCGGGCACCCCAGCGACGCGCAGCATCTTCGCGGCGGTGCTGATCCCACAGAACGTTCAGCTCGTTTGCAATCTGGCCGAAGCGGTCACGGCGGGCGGACGGCAACTGATTGTGAGAGGCGAGGCGATACAGCTCCTGTCGCTCCTTCTCCAGCTTGATAATCTGCATCATGGTGTCATCGTACATCAGGTTGGCTCCTTGTTTACAATCCCTGTAACAGTTAGATGTATTCTATACCGAAAACCCTACCCCGTGGCTCATGTTTTAACAAAAACCTTACAGTTTTGCTGATTTTTTACAGACCTCTATGACCCGTCATGGCTCAATATGAGACAGGCATAAGAGCCGCGTTTGATTTCACAAACAGTCTGTGACAACTATGAAATTTAACAGGGCAAAATCGGGAGATTAATGGGTGTCATCGGCTTTCTGTAAGCGCCACAGTAAGCCACAGTCCGGGTGATGCTGCCAGCGTGTAACCGACTCCTGATGATGGGTGACGAGCCACGTAGCACGCTCACTGCCGCCACACTCACGCAAAGTCTCGCCACTCCACAGCGGGTGGTACGCCGCAACGACGAACGGACGCGCCCACACGTCACGCTGCGGGTTGCGTTCGCTGCCATAGTGATACAGTGGCGGCAGGGCGCGGCGCATCACCACAGCGATGGACTTTCCATACACGCTCAGCGGGTAGCGCACCTTGCCACAGTCGTGCATGAGTGCCGCCACAGCAAGGTCGTGGGGGGTGCTGGCCTGCTGGTTCAGGATAGCCCGCAGCACACGGATGCTATGCAGTTGTTCACCCGGTGTCATCTGCTTGAACACGGCCAGCATCTCATCGGAGAGGTAACGCTGTGGCAGGGTGTAGTCTACGGACTGTGTGAAGGCTACCAGTGCCCGCACACCCTGCGTAAAGCGGTAAATCGCAGTCATTGGCCCGCACTACCTACGCGCCAATCAGCGTAAAATAGATCCGGAAAACTGGATCAAAGATCAGCGTGCCCAGTACATTCAACTGCGGCGCAACAAAGCTGAGGAAGATGATGCCGAACAGAATATACTGCGAATACTGACGCCAGCTTTCCCACGTGTACGCAAGGTCTGATGGTAGCACAGCATACACCATACTCCAGCCGTCGATGGGGAACAGCGGCAGCAGGTTGAACATGAACAGCAGCACATTCTGGAACACCATCAGGCCGAGGAACAGTGCCACCACGTTGCTACCGGCAGCAGGGCTGGCAAATGGCATTAACACCGGCCCGAACAGCAGCCGCGCCGGGATAGCAGCGACAATCGCCAGCAGCAGGTTAGAAAATGGCCCCGCAGCCACCGCGAAAAAGTAACCCCAGCGTGGGTCACGCATCCGGCGCGGGTTGATCTGCGCGAAACCAAGCGGTGCAAACCCCACCAGCACAAAGATAATCCACCCCTGCCACCACACATGCGCCAGCGGGTTCAGCGTCAGCTTGCCCAGTTCTGCCGGGGTGGGGTCGCCCATCTGGTAGGCCACATAGTTGTGCGCAAACTCATGTACGGTCACCGCAATGACCAGCGCCCCCATAAAACACAGAATAAATAACGGATCGAAACCGCCCAGAAATAGCACAGGTCAATGTCTCCATAGGTCAAAAAGTTGCCGGGGATTATATCACAGCCGCCGGGGATACCGTGTAAAATGTTGCTTAATCCGATGAAGTGGGAGACACCCGAACAATGGCAACTATCCCGAAGGTAGCTGTGGGCGATGTGGTACAGCTACGCAAAAAACACCCCTGCGGCAGTGACCTGTGGACGATTAAACGGCTGGGCAGCGACGTGGTGTTACATAATACCGACTGTGACCGCACAGTTACGCTGCCCCGTGGCAAGTTCAACAAGAGCGTGAAAAAAGTGCTACCAGCGACAGACACCAGCGGCCCGGAGTGAGGAAGCTCTCACTGCTTCAGCGATAGCTTGACCTGTTTGAGAGCGTCAAAATCAGGGTGACGTGTGAAGGTTTGTTCAAGTACGTTTATAGCAGTGATGTAGTCAATGCGCAGTGTCGTTAAATCGCGCTTGAGGTAGCAATATCCGCACACATACCAGTAGCCATCGTGGAACACGATACCGTACGGGTCATAGTCGCGCCGGGGGTCGCTATCATCCTGCGTGTCATAATCTATCTGTATGCGGCTGCGCGTGACGGCTGCGGTTGCCACTTTTTCGATGATTTCCTCACGCACATCCGTGGGTGGCACGACGTTGCTGAAGTGGATTGTCTGCTGCAATTCACGTAGTTGATCCAGAAACCGTCCGGGGATGGTGCGTTCGATTTTTGCAAATGCCCCTGCAACGCTGGTCGGATCAATAGGGACAGTGTATGCACGTACCATTAGCAAGCCCAACGTAAGCGCCACAATCTCCTCTTCTGTAAACATCAGCGGGGGTAATTTGTACCCCCTGTCTAGGCTGTAAGCGCCATACCGCCCACGTTCTGCCGTCACCGGAATGCCGATGTCTTGCAATTGCTTGATGTATCGCCGCACGGAGCGTATGTCGATGTCAAGTTTCTCTGATAGGTCTGGCCCTGTAACCCGGTCACGAGATTGCAGTAGTTCCAGTACAGCAAGTAAGCGCATCGTCGTCCTGGACATGCTCACTGACCCTTCATCTTAAACAGGCAAAAATTTGTCCTGATTGAATGATACCATGACGCGGTCGTGAAGATCACGAACCATTATTGATTGCCATGTAAAGGATGTTGTGATGACATTTCTCAAAAACAACTGGAAGATAGCCGCTGGTATTGTGACTACCCTCGCCATTCGATTCGCAGGCTACACCGTGCTGTTCAGCTT
>JBCCQC010000462.1:0-4490 GCA_039024535.1 Chloroflexota bacterium | reverse complement strand
GTGGGGGGATTTTGCACCCTCTCACCAACCGAAAGCCCGCTGGTTGTTTTCACCGGCAGAGATGCTTATCGCGGCTGCACAGCGGTTAGGTGCTACAGTCCAACTTGTCGTACCAGAGCCTGCACAATCTCATACACAGCCCCTGCAAAGCCAACCGAAGTTTCGTAGTAAAGCGGCTGCAAAAGCGTCAAAGCGCCGTCGGCGTAGTGCTGACAAACGCCGTCAGCGCATACTTTCTCGTATTGGTGGTTCAGTATGAGAGTGCTCACCTGCACGTCTATTCACGGCTGTGGGCGAGTCCTGCCGGTGTCAGAGTTCTACCGGGATGCTTCACGCGGTCGCGGCGGCTACATGCAGCGTTGCAAGTCGTGTTTGCGCTTGATAGATAAGTACAAGCTGGCCCAGCGCTGGGCCGGTGTGGTGGGGGCGTTTGATGATGTGACGTTTCCAGAATGCCAGCCAGCGCGTTTACTGTGGCTGCGATGTCGTTGATGTGTGGACGCTGGATCATTTCCTGCCGTTCGTCTTGGGCGGTAAAAACACACTCTCTAATATGGTGGCGAGCTGCCCGGACTGTAACCGTCGTAAGGGCGATAAATCGCCGGTGCAGTGGTTCTCCGATCTCGCAGCGCAGGGTATCTGTCATGACCCCGCGCCGGTGTATGGGGTGAGCGCCTGCGTAAATCGTCTATTTGATATGGAGGTATCCGACTATGAAGACACCCACGAACATGCAGCGCAGGCCCGAACACGTCGCTGTGACTGTCGCACCCGTCGCCGGTCAGTCCGTACCCGGTGATGTTCAGTCCGTACCCGGTGATGTTCTGATGGTGATTCTGGCCCACGCATTGCAGGGGCGTCACATTGACACCGAAACCACATTCACTATATCGGGTGACGGTGCAGTGGTTGCGACGAATAGTCGCGGTGTGGTGTTGCTGGCACCGGCTGTAAAATAGACATAGTAGCGTAGTCTCCCCCTTCTACGCAGTAATTTGGGGGCGTTACTGTGACGACACATGTAAGTTGAGGAACGCTAGCGGTGTAGGTTTTCGAAGTTATTGCGGAGGGCGTCACAGTTGTTGCGATAAACCACCGACAGCACGTTGACAAAGAGGTAAGCAAAACGGGCACCTGATGGTCAGATGCCCGTTGCGTGGCGCTGCCTCTCTACGATGAAAGTGGCCCTGTTTAAGATGTTAGATCATGTGGGAATGTGCTGTGAACCTACACAATCCGTCAGCCCTCCGGCGCTAGCCGGAGATAAGTATCGACTGGTGGATAGTCAGGATGGGGGCTCATAATGATGAAGAGTTAGCACCTCAGCGTTTGAGTGCTAACGTCGCAAGATGATGAGCTTCGCTCGCATTTTGCAGAAGCTTGCGTGACCGACGCACATCTCAATCCGCTTTCCTGTTTTCTGTCATCGTTGACCTCACATAAGATTTTCTACAACTCGTTTTCAAGCAAGACCGTGATGACTGGGCCGTCGTTTGAACGGTTCTCAAGAGTGCCTTCAACAACTGCCTTAATCTGGAATGCGTTAAAGCCGTTGCCCAGCAGAATCAACGTTATTTTCCCCATCGTCTCGGGTGATTCCTGCATGTCGTTAGCCACCCAGTCCTTGATGAGCATGTACACGCCCCCCGCAACAAAGCTGGATTCGTAGTCGTTATAAACGCGGAATGCCGGGTCTGGCATCATACGCTTATCCGCTTCTCGTTTCAGTGCGTCAATATGCACGCGCAGTGCTGCAATCAGCAGGTCTTTATTCTCGACCTGCAATACCCATCGCAACTCCTCGCCGTACAACCGCCACTGCTCATATGACGATGTCAGAAGCTGAAGGATGTCCAATTCTTCCGTGTTGTCTCGCCCCTGAAAAACCACCGTGTAAATCTTCTCGAACAGGTCATCAATGAGGCTGAATAGCAGTTGTTCTTTCGTTTCAAAATGCTGATAAAAGGTCGTCCGCGCGACATCGGCTTCTTCAACAATTTCTTTGATCTGAATCTTCGCCAGACGTTTGCGTCTGAGTAAGCGGATGAGCGCATCTTGCAGTAGCTTGCGGGTTCGGCGCACCCGCCGATCTTCCTTTTTTTTAGCGGTCATTTTGCCCTCTATGTACGTTTTCCTACATTTCCGGGATTTTGCTGTTTGACCCGGCTGCTTCTATTTCGCAGAATAAATATACACACACGCAGGTTATCGTACACACACAAGTAAATACATGCAACACAGGATAGAATCACAATGGTTCGAAGCAACACTGTAAAATTCGTAGTCATCATCAGCGTACTGATTTCTCTTTCTGTTGGCGGCATCTTCGCCCAGGACGGTGGACACGGACATGGTGAACATGAAGGCGAATCCCGACCTGAAATCGAACGGGAAAGTCCGATTCCCCTGAATGTGGAGGCCGCATCAGAAATTGGCTTTGTCTATCAGGCATTCCCCAGCCCACAGCAGCAAGGTGGCGACGAAGAAGACGCCCCGCGCTTCTTCCCGGAACAGTTCCTCTCCAGCGAGCCATCTACCCCACGTGAGGATCGCCCATCACGCGCCCATGCCGTACTGGAATTTACCAACGACCTCAGCCGTGCCTACCTGCACGTACAGCTAATCAATGTAGACCCGGAAAGCATTGAGATGTTCCACCTGCATTGTGGGCGTCCCGCAGAGCTTGGCCCAATTATTGTCGATGTGGGTTTGATGGGCGATGTAAGTGAGTACTTTGAGGATGGTATGCTGACGATTGAGATCACCAATGCAGACATCGAAGCTGTAATTGACAGCGGCGAAGGCATCCTGGGTGTCTTCTCATTTGGTTGCCCGATTAATGCGATTAACCCGAATGTACATGTTGTGACGATTGGTGGTATGGAGGAAGTAGCGCGTAAAGGCGAACTGTACTTCAACCTGCACACCTCAAATCATACCTTCTTCGGTGAAGCCCGTGGCGCATTCTATCCAGTAGACATGAACGAGTAAGTTCAGCACACCTGATTATCTAGCAAGAGTCATCAGACAACTAAGAGGAAACTACCATGACCAACATAAACGATCCAAAGGAAATTCTCAAGCTCATCAAAATGCTCTCTCCGCAGACGTTACCACGGCTGGAGTACCTCTCACGCGAGGATTTGAGCCTGACAGATGTCCGTGAGGGTGGCATCAAGGAAGATGCGCTCATCACCACAGACATGCGCTATCCACGTCCAGATGCCTTCCCGTTGGGTGCAGAGAACGCCCACGGCGAAGTTGAGATGATCGGCGACGTGGCAGCAACCCACTGGTATGCCGAAGCGGACGGGATTACATGGCATTTCGTGACCACCGGGGATCCGAGCAACGAGCCGCTCGTGCTTGTGCATGGCTTCCCGGAAAGCTGGTACACCTTCCATAACCAGATGCGTGATCTGTCCGATCAGTTCTACTGCATCGCCGTCGATACGCTCGGGAACGGCCAGAGCGACAAACGCCTTGATCTCGACTACCGCTACTCGGCCATTGCCGCTGCGCTGGCGAAACTGCTGGACACTATCGGGATTGAGCAGTTCAACCTCGCCGGGCACGACCGTGGCTCGGTGATCTCAGATCATCTGCTGAATGTGGAGGGCATGGAAGGGCGCGTGCTGCGCTACGTGCGGATGCAGCAGTCTGCCAATGAGCCGCACGGCGACCCCAAACCACCACATAAGCTGTTCGCGTCATCCTGGTTCCCGATGCTGATGAAATGGACTGGCTTCCCGCGTGTGGCATACGCTGCCAGCGCGTACCGGGTGGAGAATATCGCCCCGGAAGTGCTGACCCGGCTGGGGTACGAGGTCAAATACAATGGCATTGCTGAAGCCTCTCCCCGGCAGTTTGACCACACCAATCTGGAGCAGGAGCTGGAGGATCGCCATAATTTCCTGTTCGCAAAGATGACGATGCCGGTTCTGTTTCTTCAGGGGCGTTTTGACCCCGGCCAGCACCCGGAAGAATACGAAAACACACCGGATTTCGTCGCTAACGGACGGGTTCAGTTCATCGAAGGCAACCACTTCTTCCAGCTTGGTGCCCCGGATGCTGCAACGGACGCAATGCGAGCGTTCCTGTCTGAACCACTGCCGTAACCACGCATTCTCTATCTCTCTATTGTCGAGATCACGCTGTCATTACTTATGACAGCGTGATCTTGCACGCCATGCGTGTACGGACAATGTCAAAGTACAGTGAGGTTTCTAAAGGAAAAACTATGCGCTCACAGATCAAATGAAGACGTTGATTCAAGATATTGGTCATGTGCTTGAACTCATTGGTGTGGGATTTGAAATTATGGGTGCAGCGATTATCTGTGGCGGCATCCTAGTAGCGTTCGTGCGCTATGTCCCGTTTATAACAGAATCGCCAGACAATACCGAGTCCAACCCCTACCGTCGTTTGAATAAGAACAACGGGCTATCGCTATTGGTTGGGCTTGTGATATTCGTCGCAGCAGACATCAT
>JBCCQC010000461.1:0-4500 GCA_039024535.1 Chloroflexota bacterium | reverse complement strand
GTGTATTCATTTTCGTACTGCTGCATCCGTGGATGATTGGGTTCATCAAACAGTGGCAGGTTAACCTCTGCCAGATCAATTGGCTCAACTTCAAACTTGCCATACTGTTGTGCCTGTTCAACGAACCACGACGCGATGATGGGGCCGATCCGCTGCTTGCGAGTACTGACTGTCATGATTTGCAGGGTGGGCATAAGAAATCTCCTTTTTTGCTATGCCAGCAGGTGGGGGGCGCATCAGTTTGCGCCCTGTATGCATTGAGTAAGGGGATGACCACTACGCGGCAGCAGTCTCTGCTGGTGTGCTGGGCCATGACCGCACACGGAAAGCAAGCACAATTTGCATAACCCCTGCAATGATGAGGTAGAATGTGAGGATAATCAACAGTACCTCAACTGCAGTTATCGGGCGGCTGAACAGAATCGCGCCAAAAATGATGCTGAACAGCCCGTTGAGCAGCAGCAGCCATTCGTTGTCAATTTCTTTTCTCAGTTGCCACGCAGCGATAATTTCCATAACACCACCAGCAATGGCACGAAACGCCACAATGTAAATGATGATCGTGACAGTGATAGCCGCAGTGATAAGCGGATTGCCGATTGCCAGAATGCCAGCAAGAATGCTGACAATGCCCCACAGCAACATCCAGAACCACTGTCCCTCACGGTGACGCACGGCGCCGACCACAGAAAAAATGCCATCAATAAGGGCGTATGTACCGAACAAAATTACGAAACTCAGCGCACCGGTTGCCAGTGTGATCCCCGGAAGAAAAATGAGCAGTAGTGCAAATGCGATTGCTGCAATACCCCGTAGCAGCAGGCTCCACCATGATTGCTTGAGTGTTTGTGCCATTTTTTACTCCTTTACTTGATTTTGTGTTTCTACTCTGGTGCTTGTGGCAGCGCGTCTTTCACTATTGGTACAACGCGTGTACCAATGAATTCGATAGAGCGCATGAGTTGCTCATGTGCTAGCCCGGCGTTGTCCATCTGGAACGTGAGGCGCACAATGCCCCCCAGCGCGTTGCTGTGACGGACGATTTTCTCTGCTACTTCCTCTGGACTGCCAACCAGCAGTGCGCCGGTAGGCCCCGCCTGTGCATCAAAGCCTGCACGTGTGACTGGCGGCCAGCCACGTTCCTTGCCAACTTTGTTGAACATTTCTGCATAACCCGGATAATATTCTTCGTGCGCCTGCTCGGTAGTCTCTGCCACATAGCCCAGCGAATGCAACGCGAACTGCATTCCGTCTGCGGGGTGCCCGGATTTTTCGTAGGCATCGCGATACAGGTCAATGCGGGAGCGAAACCGATGTGTTTCCCCACCGATGACGGCAGCAACGAGACGTAAACCGAGGATACCAGCACGTATAAACGATCCTGTCGTGCCGCCCACACCTACCCACAGCGGAATGGGATCCTGTATGGGGCGTGGGTAGATAGGCTGGTTATGCATGTATGGTCTATATTTGCCTGACCACGTGATGGTGTCGTTCTCGCGTAGCTGCATAAGCAAGTCAAGTTTTTCGGCGAAAATGTCATCATACTCATCAAGGCTTAGCCCGAACAATGGGAACGAATCGGTAAACGAGCCACGCCCGGCGACAATCTCCGCCCGTCCGTTGGAGATAATGTCCAGCGTGGCAAAGTTCTGGAATAGGCGAACCGGGTCAGATGCTGCGAGCACACTCACAGCACTGGTGAGGCGGATGTTCTGTGTTTTTGCAGCGGCAGCAGACAGAATCGTGATGGGCGCAGAGTCAAGAAATTCCTGACGGTAGTGCTCGCCAATACCGAATACATCAAGGCCCATTTCGTCAGCGTATTCCATACGTTCCAGCAGTTCTGCCATTGCTTGCACACGTGTGGATGCATCATCCCGACCATTTGTAAGCGGATTTCCCGCAAAACTGTCAATTCCAATTTCCAATTTTTGTCTCTCCTGAGATATATCTGCTGTTCAACCTGAAAGTCATGTCATTAGAAACACCCGCAACGAGCAGGTCACCATCGTAAAATGTAATGTGAGTCGAATACATTCCAGTCAAGAATTTCAAGCTTCCCTGTGCTACGCAGGTGACACACCAGGGTTGGTGTCATGCTTCTGTGACAGTGGGCTTACAACCATGTCGTCGGTAACACTGTGACGCTGGGTTGTACCATGCATTGCTGCCAGTTCAACATCAATTGATTCGACAAGTGCAGGCGCCGCGCCATCGGGGGTTACTTGTGTATGATTGATTTCCAGTGCAACAACTTTTACGCTGCAAGCGTTATTGCTCAACAGAACGCTACCACGCCCGAATTTGAGTACGTCTGCGGATTCCAGCACGATGTACCACTGTACATGTGTGTCGTTTGTGATGGGAATTATCACACCTGCGAGGATGAGCGTAGCCAGAACAGACCAGCAGACAGGCTTGTTCAACTTGACCATGCTACATCTTTCTCCGGTATATGGCGTAATAATTTTGTCTGGTGCGACCACCAGACCACAGAATATTATTGGTAGCACATTAGCAGCGTCAATCAGCACGTTAAAGTAAACTACTATTGTTGTAGATAGTGACTATGAAAATTGGAGTATAAGATTTAATGACTCGTACCACACCAGCACCCGATTTGAACCACCGCGTAGACCGGGCAATTGAAACCATCCAATTGATAGGTGATCGTTGGTCGGTGCCCGTAATTCATTATCTGATAGATAACGGCATCATGCGGTTTGGAGAGTTGGAACGCGCAGTAGGCAATATTTCGCCCGGCGTGCTTACAAAAACGTTGCGTACACTGGAGCGAAACGGCATTGTAGAGCGTAAAGTGTATCCGGTTATTCCACCACGGGTAGAGTATTCCGTAACGCCACTCGGCGAATCACTCAAACAACCCATGAAAGCGCTCTGTAACTGGTCAGAGAAGCACTATGACAGGGTGAATGCCGCGAGAGACAGTTACGACTCTAAACAATCTCAGTCTACATCTATGTAGTGGTGCAGATATTTACTGACGGCGGCAATCGGCTCGCGGGGAAGTTCACGTGTTTGTTTTCTGGAACGACTCCTCCCGTGCAAATGGGCAGGTACGGGTTGCCTTGCTGCCATTGAGGACGCGCCTTTGGTGCAGGTTGACGTGAATGGCTATGTATTTGTCTCGCTGGACATCAAGGCAGTGCCTACCCTGACATGACAGGTGTCCCCGCTGGCACATCTGGCGGCATGACATGCGATGCGGTGAGGACAACAATGTGGCAAAATTGTGACAGCTATCCTGTGTCCGCTAAACAGGTACGAAGACGATATGTGTCCGGGGCAAGCAGCAGATCACCCACAACCAGCACACCTACGAGAACCATGCCCGAGTGCTGGCAAAGCTGGATGCAAAGCAGTGACCGTTAGTTTGTTGTCCGGCCCAATGTCTATCAGATTATAGTTGATCGTGATAATTCCCGGCAATAATGGTGTTGCCGCTGCACTTTGCCATCACATGGCGTTGTTCAGCATCAGGCAATATGAACCGACCAGAAGCCTTCGATTATTAAGAATATGTTAAATACTTGCTATCATGTCGATTGGTGTCGTTACTCCACGACGGTTTAGTAGACGCTGACCTGCAAAGGTTGGCATGGACAACCACAAACTATCAAGGAGTGAACATCATGATCGTGATTTTCGGCGCAACCAGCACCATCGGCCAGGCAACCATCCCCCTGCTGCTTGAGGCAGGTCACACCCTGCGCCTTGTCAGCCGCACCCCGGAGAAACTGGCAGCATTTGCTGGCCCCAATGTGGACATCGTCCATGCGAACCTGCTGGATGAGGCGTCCGTTCGTGCCGCGTGCGATGGGGCGAACATGATCTTCGCCAGTGTCGCCAGTATGCTGGGCTACGGCAAAAACGCCGCCCGTCATGTGGACGCCGAAGGGCACCGCAATCTCATCAACATCGCGGTTGAGAACAATGTGGAACACTTCGTTTACATGTCCACCCAGGAGGCCACCTACGACAATCCAGTTTCGTTCTTCCGCATCAAAGCACAGATTGAGGACTACCTGCGGCACAGCGGGCTGTCCTACACCGTGCTGCGGGCATCGGCCTTCTTCTCGCCGCATGTCGAGATGATCGGTGAGGGCGTCCTGAAGGGAGGCAAGGCACTTATCATGGGTCAGGGGGACAACCCCCGCAACTTCATCGCTAACTGTGATGTCGCCCGTTTCGCGGTGATCGCCCTGACCGACCCCCGCGCCCGCAACCAGACCATCGACATCGGCGGCCCGGAAAACCTGACCTCCCGTGAGGTGGCAGAGGTATATGCTCGTGTGGTAGGGGTAGAGGCAAAAACACAGGTGGTGCCGCGCATGGTTCCCCGGGTGATGCGGCAGGTATTCAAGCCCTTCTACACCGGGATGAGTGACATCATGGCAGCAATTCTCGACGCGGATACCCGTCCGAAGGCATTTGATGCCTCACCTGTGTTGGAGACGTATGGCGTCGAGTTGACCC
>JBCCQC010000460.1:0-4509 GCA_039024535.1 Chloroflexota bacterium | reverse complement strand
CTCCAACTCGCTGCTCTGATACAGGTCATCGCGGTTATCTGTAATCCAATCGTTCAACGTCTTCCAGTGAGTGAGTAGAGCTTCATGGCTCACTTCGTAAATCACATCGTCATCATAGGTCGGGGCATCAGGATCAAGCGGTACTGATGCAACCAGCAGTCTAACTTTCTCATCGGTGAGATGGTTCAGCACGTTTTTGACAGTGCGCGCTTCAACATTGCTGAACGCCAGCTCTGTTTCGGACGCACGCCGTCGAGTGACGGTTTTATCCCCCACATCTACAAGCCGCAGCATCACATGGCGCAACACACGCTTTTCCGAGCTAGAAAGGTCTTGATAAACCTCGTCCGCCCGCGATGCCAGTGCGCCTTTCACCCCGCCAATTCGGTCATAGGCTTCTTTGGTCAACTTTCGCCCTATGCGGTGCTCAAAGAGTTCACGTAAAGCGTACTGAAGTAGTGGTAGCGATCCTGGCTGATCGCGTACATCCTCCAGTATGCGCTCCACCAGCTCCGGTTCGTAGTGGACACCAACCTGTTCGGCAGGTTTTTCGATGGTCTTTCTGATCTGTTCTGGTTTCATCTGCGTAGCAATGTACACATTTTTGTCGACCAGTTCGGCCATATCTGGCACCTCACTGAGCCGATCAAAGAAGTCTGCACGCATTGTCAGAACGACCCAGACCTGCCCTTCTGGAATTTTCACAGCGTACAGTAGCAGGTCTAACATCTGCTGACGTGCCTGTAGGTTTGTCTGAGTGAACAGTTCTTCAAATTGGTCAAAAACAAGCACGAAACGCGCATCATCTCCACGACCCGCCAGCAGCTCAGCTGCAATATCATCCAGCGCACGCACATCACTCCGCAAACGTGTGCGGGTACCCTCTGCCTCAACTCCCAGTCGTTCCTGTAGACGATCTGCTAGGTTGTTAATCGGCTTATTTTCAGGGCGAATAATCAGGGTTTGCCAGCGGGAATGTGTTTCCTTTAGTGCGGGGATCAGACCAGCGCGTACCAGTGAGGATTTACCGCTTCCGCTAGCACCCACTACAGCCAGCAATCGCGGTCGCGTAGGATCATTCAGACGGGCCTGCAAAGTCTGGATGGCATCCTCTCGACCGTGAAAGTAATGGACATCTGTGTAATAAAACGCCTCCAGTCCACGGAATGGATTGGTTAGCTCGCTGGAATCAATCGCTTCAAAGTAATACGGGTCGGGTAGCGCATACCCGGGTAATGAGTCAACGAGTTCACGGAGACGAATGCCATAGTCATCTGGGAGTGTGAAATTGATGATGTGTAAGTCAGGGAGCCATGCAATTTCGGCAAAGTCTCCTGTTCGCAGCTTGTCCATGCAATCTACGAGCATCACAGGGAAAATGGGAATACGGTGGTTTCGGGCTGTCACAAGTTCTTTTCGGGCAACTTCACTACGGATTGAATCAGGAGATAGACAAAAAATAAAGAAGTCGGCAGCGATAATCCCGCTTTCGATTGATTGCCACCAGTCTTCACCGCCTTTGATTTTCTCTCTGTCGAACCAGACTCTCAGGCCTGCATCTTTCAAATCACCGACCAGCCGCTGTGCATCCTGCTCATTGCGACGGGAATAGGACACGAACAGGCGATCTTTACGGACAGGCAGGGGAATGTTGAAGCGGACACGTAACGCATCAATCTGATGCTTCTTTTCCAGTCCTACCTGTCCCCGGGCAGTATTGAGGAGTAGCCAGACAGCAGGGGTGCCATCGTCCATGTTCCCGAACTGGTCGCAAATCGAAAGTAACCGAACGGTAAATTCGTGTGGTGCCCCTTCAAGGCTGACCTGATGCCTGAGTTGGGGCGCATCATAAAGTGCGAAGTTGACAAAAGCCTGTCGAGTTGGCACGTCAGGCAAAAGGGGAGTCAATATAGAAACTATTTCATTGACAGTTTCCTGTGAAATGTCGGTCCTGGTCATATAAGATAAATGCTCCCGCAGGATGTGCTGATATATGCGATCTCAAGATCGAAAAGGCCCACACAGAGTGCAGGCCAGTAGAGATTGTTGTATTTTAGTTCAGTGCAAGGGCGAATTCGTTCTCCACGCGGTCACACACAACAGCAGAGTCAGTGAATTCATCCGGTGTGAGAACATCTTCGAACGACCAGCGTACAGCATCACCACTCAGGTCAGTTGGTGATGTGATGTTCAAGATATATTCCGTACCTTCATAAAGTGAGAATGGACCATCGGCGCCGCCGCCGCCGCCGATGATGCCACCGGGTACCAGCCCGGATGCATAGAGATTCACATCAACACGCTTCAGGTAAATATCTCCCATGCGCAGCAGGCTCCCGTAATCCAGCAACTCGAACGAGTACACGGTGTCCGTAAAGCCAATGCACTCGACCTGTCCCACAGCCCAATCCAGTGTCACAATACCGTTGCTAGGTAGCCCCAGTGCTTCTACAACTTCGTCAGATGTGGGAGCCTGTGCAACAATAATTTCATCAGACAGCAGATCCAGCGGAATACCACTTACAGTAAACGGATCAAATTCAAACGGACCTTCTGGCTCACCGGAAGCAAGCCCAGCTGAATTTAGTTGCACACGCCCTGCCAGACCCGCCGGGATGGGTATTGTTACACCATTGCTGGTGATATTGCCCCTGCCTTCCAGCACGTAAATTGTCAGGTAACGTCCCGGAATCGCCTGCAAGTAAGCAGTACTTCCAAGGTCAATGACGACCTCATTAAAGACCAGACTCACTTCGCCCACCCCCTGCGGTGTCTGGATCAGCACACCGCTATCCGGTGCAGAATCACAGGGGCGGTCGTTTGCGCCAGAACGGAATGTGAAAGCTTGTGTTCCCCCACTCTGGATTGCTTCAACTTCCTCACCTTCAATCGGTAACAGGTTGGTGTCTCCACTGACGGTGACCAGCGGGGCAAAAACCCAGCCCTGTGTGCCATCTGCCAGTGTGATTGCCAGCCAATCGCCAGCTGCATTACGTTCTGTGGCTTCAGCAGATTGCCCTGCACTCAGCGTGCCGACGATCGCATCATTGGTGGAGGCTCCACCCCGCACATTCATATTGCTGGCAGCCGTCACCGTAAAGACGACGGGTTCAACCGCTTCAGCCGTGATTCCCCGATTTTCAAGGTCAACCTCGCCAAACAACACAAGATCAACGTTCTCATTGCTGCCGCTTTCGGTCTCTGCTGTAACGCGCATAAGGGAAATACCCCACTCGTCAATCTGCTGATTCATGCCGCTCAACTCAAGCGTTTCTACTGCGTCAATCCCAATAGTATCGCCAGAGGTAGTGAATGCTGTGGACTGCGGAGCAATCTCTAGCAGAGCGTTGCCGTAACACATCTGATTACTATCAGTGTCACTGCACGCATCGGCAGTGATAGTGTAGGCTGTTTGCACGAGTGCCGCACAGGTGTTTGCGTCCAATTCGGAAGGCGTGTTGTTCCCCGTTACGGCGATGGACACAGCGCCAACACGAAAATCGTTACCCCCTACAAACACTGTGTAGGTTCCGTCATCTGGTAATGTGAACTCCATGAGCGCAGCGTTGGTGGCGTAACCACCATTATCGTCAAATGCGATGGGCAACCCATCGGTGTTCAATAGCGCCAAAAATGGGTCACTGTGGAGCGTGTCAATCGTGTTAACCGTGATGATAACAACATCACCTGCGTTACCACTGAATGCGATGGTGTGTGCCTGCCCACTGTTGATGTCAACATCTACAGCGCTGGTTGGCAGTAAGGAGGCTGACGCAACCGATAGTTCTGACGTGAATGTGTCAAAGGCGGTAGCAGCAGCTTCCGTGTCTTCGTTCATCGTGTGGGCAAGGCTTTGTAGCAGGGTCGCACTAGCTACATCAGACTCGCCGAATGCATCCAGAGCGGCATCAAAGTCCCCGGCAGCAAGATTAGCACGTCCCAGCAATAGCATATCGTCGCCCGCAGTCGCGGCTTCAACCGCTTCATCAATGCTGCCTAACCGTAGTTGAACCTCCGCAAGTACATTGTAAGCATCCGCATTATCCGCATCAGTTGCAATGGCTTGTTCGGCCCCATCCAATGCTGCGTCAAGATCACCCACTAGCAAAGCATTTTGGGCAATCCCTGCATAGAACCCAGCGATTTCCTCTGCATCCTGGCTCAGGTTAATTGCTTCGAGCAAGTCCAGATCTGCCGCAAGAAATTCTCGTGCGTTGCTGTATGCTGTAGCACGCCGCTCATAAATAATTGGTCGAGATGTAAACGTAGGTTCATCGATATTTGTGCCGTGGGTGATGTCTGTGACAGCCTGGTCCCAATTGCCCATCGCTGTATAGGTCTGTCCACGGTTTACAAAACCCCATATGTTGCGCGGGTTGCCGTTGATAAAGATGTCAAAATCTTCAATGGATTCATCGAAGTTTCCCAGTCCACGGTGGGCACGTGCCCGCCGAAAGTAAAACCAGATGTCACTGGTGTAACCAAGTTCAAACGCGCGGTTCAGGTTAT
>JBCCQC010000459.1:0-4512 GCA_039024535.1 Chloroflexota bacterium | reverse complement strand
CCCTGCGCCGTATCTGGTGCCGCCGCTGAACAGCCCCGCCCAGCCGACGAACCCGAATCATCCGGCGCTGCACTTCAATAATACGCCGGTGACAACTGCCACCACTGAGGAGGCGGGTTCCAGTGGTGCTGGTAGTGTGACCGTGACAACTGACATACCGGCCAGTGTGGATGGCACGCTGGGGATGCGCGTACAGAACGCGGCACAGTTCGGAGGGCTGGCTGTGCGCCCACAGCCAGATTCATCTGGCCCGGCCCCGGAACGTGCGCCAGATGGCACCACGCTGCTGGTAAAAGCGACACCGAACGACATCGGCGGTATCCGCTGGCGGCAGATTATTGAGCCGGAGAAATACAAAGATCGCTGGGCGGCGGAACTGGTGGGCGATACACAGTATCTCATCCAGATTCCGATCAGTGAAGTGACGGGCGTGAATGAAACTGTCACGGTAGATAACCCGCGTGAAGCCGAAGTCAATAACCCTACTATCCTGCCGCCACCAGACGAAACCTCGATGAGCACGTCCCGCCCCACGCCGGATGCTGTTGGGGTGCGCGTCATCAACACGGCAACTGCCGGTGGGCTGAAGGTGCGGGCACAGCCGAATACACAGGGGGCGGCGCTCACGCGCCTGCCGGACGGTACAACCCTGTGGGCCAAGCCCATTCTACGCGATGGTGGTGCGATCCAGTGGCGGCAGATTCTATCCCCGGCGGAGTACCGCAACATGTGGGTGGCGCAGAGCTTTAACCAGACGCAGTATCTGGAACAGGTGGCCGATACAGACGTGGAAGGTGCAGCACAGGCAGCATCGGAGGTGCCCGAGGTGGAAGTTGCCGACCCCGCATCGACGGCCAGTGTGACGATGGTGCAATCTACGCTGACGACAGACACGCCAGCACAGGCAGCACCCGCCGGGGACCGCATGGTGGTGATTAATACCGGCACACTGCAACTGAAGATCCGCAGCGCCCCCAATACGACGGGTACTGTCGTCAGTAAACTGGCGGACGGAACGATTGTGCAGGTAGCACCGGAGAAAATCCCCGATGGCAACCTGACGTGGCGCAAACTGATTGAACCGGCACAATTCGCAGATAACTACGTGGCAGCGAGCTTTGCCACCACGCGCTATCTCATCCCGGCCCCGGCAGATGCGGGTGGCGATGATGTTACGGTGGCTGCGCAGAGTACCCCGGCAGCAGAAACACCATCAGCAGCGGCCCCGGCACCCGTGCCGGTGATTTCACTCACCACCAGCGACCCGGCCCCACTCACCGGGCGCTTTACGCTGGTAGACCGTGGCCTGTATACGAAGCTGGCGATTGATGGGGACGCGACAACACGCATGGGTGTGAACGTGCGTGAACTGGCCTACTTTGGTACACCGCAGTGGCGGTGGACGCAGGAAAGCCAGCGCATGGCCTTCCTTAAAGAGGCGAAAAGCATCGGTAAGACGTGGGTACGTTTTTATGCGCCGCACCGCGAATATACGCCAGATCAGATTATCCAGCATACCCGAAAGACGCTTGATGAAATCCATGAGGCGGGGCTGCTGGGTATTGTTGTTCTTGGAGACTCGCTGGCAGAAACGAACCTCTACCCGCCGGGGGATGAGGGCTTCCACACAGAGGTGATGGGGCACATCAACAAGAGCTACTGGCACAACAAGAACTATGAAACGAACTACATCCCGCTGTTGCAGCGCATTGTGGGCGAACTGAAAGACCATCCCGGTGTGGGCCTGTGGCAGTTGATGAACGAACCGGCGCTTTATCCGCAGCCTGCCAGCGATGCCGATGCTGATGCATTTGCCGCGTTTGTCGATCGGGCGTCGTCGCTGATTTACGAGATGGACACGGTTCACCCGATTTCGATGGGCATTATCAACGTGGCGCATGTGGCCCCATCTGCGGCTAACCAGCTAGAATACCCGCGTGAGTATCTGGCGGCACGCAAGTATATTCATGTGGTGTCCTGCCACTGTTACCAGCACCTTGATAATGGCGACCCCAACGCACTGTGGGATCAGGAAGACCGCGCTAACATCGACGGGCCAGCGGCTGCCGCTACCGAACGTGCCTTTATGCTGACGGAGTTTGGCGCATCGCAGGCCGGGAACCGTACAGCCAGCAGCGAGGCGTTTTTGCGGCGGCAGTTGCAGGGGAATAACGCCAGTGCTGCGCTGCAGTGGGGCTTTATGCCAACGAGCAATGACGTGGGCGTGGGTGATAGCCACTTCGGGCTGTCACGAGCGAACATCAACAAGGAGTATGACCAGCTTGTGTCCCTGTTCCGCGACGTTCGGAATCGGATTCATCTGGTTTAGGTAGTACAGGGGCACAGTGCTGCTGTGCTCCACCATGAATCTGTTAGCTGATGCACGTTGCGCCCTCGATTTCACTGGACACGGGGGCGCATTTTGATAGACTCTGCGCTAAACAGGCATTAATATTTCCACTGGAGCATAAAACATGACAAAAATCCCGATCACCGTAGCCTATGGTGACGGCATTGGCCCGGAGATTATGAAAGCGTCCCTGCGTGTGATGGAAGCCGCTGGTGCCGCCATTGAGCCGGAAGACGTAACGATTGGCGAGAAGGTTTACCTGAGTGGCAACACCACGGGTATTACCCCGGAATTCTGGGAGTCCATCCGCCGCACGAAAGTATTCTACAAGGCCCCGCTGACGACGCCGCAGGGCAAGGGCTACAAGAGCATCAATGTGACCATCCGCAAAACGCTGAACCTGTTCGCCAATGTGCGCCCGGTGCGGTCGCTGCACCCGTTTGTAGAAACACGCCACCCGGATATGGATGTCGTGATTATCCGCGAGAACGAGGAAGACCTGTACGCTGCCATTGAACACCGCCAGACGCCGGAAGTCTTCCAGTGCCTCAAGCTGATTACGCGGCCCGGTAGTGAGCGGATTGTGCGCTATGCGTTTGAGTATGCACGGGCCAACAACCGCAAGCGCGTGACGTGCATGACCAAAGACAACATCATGAAGCTGACCGATGGCCTGTTCCATAAGGTGTTTGATGAGATTGCGCCGGAATACCCGGATATTGAAACTGACCATCTGATTATCGACATTGGCACGGCCCGCGTTGCGGATACACCCGAAGCGTTTGACGTGATTGTGGTGGCGAACCTCTATGGTGACATCATTTCCGACGTGACCGCACAGCTTTCTGGCTCTGTGGGGCTGGGGCGCAGTGCGAACATCGGGGAAAATATGTCCATGTTCGAAGCGATTCACGGTTCTGCGCCAGATATTGCCGGGCAGGGCATTGCCAACCCCAGTGGCCTGCTGATGGCGGGTGTGATGATGCTGGTACACATCGGGCAACCAGAAGTCGCAGAAAAAATCCACAATGCGTACTCACGCACAATGGAAGATGGCATCCACACGGGGGATATTTACCGTGAGGGGTTAAGCAAGCAGCGCGTGAGCACGGCGGGGTTTGCCGATGCTGTGATCGAGCGGCTGGGCCAGAAGCCGGAAATGCTGCCAGCCGTTACCTATGCCCGTGAAACCGGCCCGTCGAAGTCTTACACAAGCAGTGATAGTAACGGTTCACAGCGTAACCTCGTTGGCACAGACGTATTCCTCTACTGGGATGAAGGCGACCGCAGCCCGGATGAACTGGGTAAAAATCTGGCAGAAGCCAGTAACGACGACCTCGCGCTGACCATGATTACCAACCGGGGCCTCAAGGTGTGGCCGAACGGCTCGCCAGAGACATTCTGCACGGATCACTGGCGCTGCCGGTTCCAGCCGACGGAAACGGGCCAGCCTGTTACGCAGCAGCAAATCATTGACCTGTTGCAGCGCGTTCATGCGCACAACTTTGACATCATCAAGACGGAACAGCTTTACACGTTTGATGGTGTGCCGGGCTTTTCGCTGGGGCAGGGCCAGTAGTTCACGTCTCTATCAGCAGGTGGTAGTCGTCGAAGTTATAAGTCTCGGCGATTACTGCCTTGAACTAAATTGTGGTCTGACAAGGATTATCTGAGACGGGTCGATTTCATCACGATGGTAGATCTTGAAAATGTCTTCACCGGGTAATCCATCCAACATGACCTGTGCTTTGCCTTCCTCAAAAGCCTGATTTACTGACTTGCCGAAGCCAATCGCCGAATAAAATCTCGCCGCGAATACGCGAGCTGTTTCATCATCAATTTTGTCGTTCATTCCGATTGCAACATCAATATGTTCTGCTACTGCTGCTGCCTGATCAGTTGAAAGGCAGGTGTTGAATACTACTACCTGTATTTGATCCTGTGTTGCTTTGAATAATTGAACAATCGCGTCTTTTTTTACGAGTTTTGTGTTCCCGGCAGAATCCACAAGTGCCACGTGATCCATATCCCCATGACCACTAAAGTGAACGATATGAGGATTATGCTCATTGATTGCCTGAAATAAGTCTTCAGTACGTGCTGCTAGTACTTGACCAAAAAAGTTATCATGGATATAAGCGGGCTAATTTGGTTCGTGCCTG
>JBCCQC010000458.1:0-4512 GCA_039024535.1 Chloroflexota bacterium | reverse complement strand
GGGCCTTCACCTGTGCCGGGTCTACGGGTTCCAGCAATTTGCCACGGTGTGGCGGGCCACCGGCCAGCGCAAGGTCACAAAAATCCGTCCAGATCTCATTCCATGCCACACTGCCATCATCTGCAAACTTCAGGCCAACCGCGCCCATCGGGGCCGCACTGGGGACGCTATCGAGATAGCGCGGTGGCAGCAGATTCACCAGCCCGGTATTGCCAGTGGCCTGTGGGTGGTATTCATAGGACGGGTCTACATGGACGTTAACCTTTTCCAGGTGTGGCACGGCCTGTTGTAGTATCTTGTTGACGTTTTCTGCGATGGTGTGTGCCTCTACGAGTGAGAGGCTATCTTCCACTACAATGGTCATCTCGGCATACAACCGGTGTCCTACCCAGCGTGCGTGCAACTCTGCGATTTTTTCCACGCCATTCACTTCGCTGGCAAAATGTTCCATCCGGTTGATGATACCGGGGTCTACTGCGTCCATCATGCGGTACCACACAGCTTTTGTGGCGTTCCACGTAATGCCTATGATCGCAACAGCGATGACAATGCCCACAATGGGATCAAGAATGGGCAAACCAATCAGTGTTCCAAACACAGCAATCAACACCGCCAGCGATGTTAATCCGTCCACGCGGGCGTGCTGCCCGTCAGCAATCATGGCATCGGAGCCAATCCGCTTGCCGACGTTGATCTGCATCACGGCGACCAGTTCATTGCCGATGAACCCGATGAGGGCTGCTGCTGCGACCCATGGCAGGTTCGTCAGGGCCTCCGGGTTGACGAGTTTCTGGACTGATTCATACAGGATATAGCCTGCACTGAAGCCAATTGAAACCACAATCAGTACCCCGGCAAGATCTTCCGCCCGCCCGAAGCCATATGTAAAGCGCCGGGTCGCTGCACGCCGCGCAAAGTAGAATGCAATCAACAGCGGGATCGAATTCAGGGCATCCCCGAGGTTGTGAACAGTATCTGCCAGCAGGGCTACGCTGTTGCTGGCAAGGTAAATCGCAATTTGAAGAACGGTCGTTACACCCAGTACGAGAAGCGCCAGCCATACCGTGCGGATACCGAGGTCATTGTCGTGCAGGGCATTATCACCTGCCAGTGAGGTATAGCCATGGTCATGGTCATGACCGAAACCGGGCAAATGCAGCGCCGCGCCAATTGTTCCAATAAGGCCGCCGTGTTGATGGTGGTCGCCGCGCGAATGTGTATGATTCATAAAATAGCTCCTTCCAGAAGGTAATACTTTGAATGAGAATATCAGAATATTTTTTGAAACTTCCTTGTTGCAAAAATTCGCAGTAAATCAATGGCAGAGGATACCTGTCCGGGTACATAGATGGGGTACAATTCCATTGTTTGTGCCGTGGATGCAAATAGACCACACGAGAAAAGATGAGATGAGGATGGCTTCCGATGAGTCATGAGAATCACGATTACCCACAGATACTGCGCTCTCATGGCTACCGGGTAACCCCCCAGCGGTTAATCGTGCTGGATGCCGTGTGCGAAATTACGGGGCACGCTACACTGGCCGATATTCATGCAAAGGTCATCGAACTTGACCCGCGTATTGACCTGTCTACTATTTATCGTGCGCTGGATGTGTGGTGTGCTGTGGGCTTACTGGTAGAATCCGAGATCGGTGATGAGGGCAAAGTTTACAAAATTTCAGGAGAATCCAATCATCATCATCTGGTTTGCCAGTCATGCGGCGTGGTTACTACCATATCTGGCACGGCACTGGATGCGATGGTGGCCGAAATCCACACGCGCTATGATTTTCAGATCAATGTTGACCACCTGACATTACAGGGGAAATGCAGCCGCTGCCAGATGACGGGACTGACATAATCCCCGCAGCAGTCATCTTACAGGTTGATGCTCTGGCAATGTACATCATTGCGATGCAAGAAACAATTATATCTGCCTGTGGCTCATGTAGCAGCACAGGCACCATTAAAGACGGAACGAACAGGCGATGACAGACACTCTTAACTACGTTTTTGGCTATGGCTCACTCATTGACCGCGCATCGCGTATGCGCACGAACCCGAACGCTGTGGCTGTGGCCCCGGTGGTTGCCCGGAATGTGGCGCGGGGCTGGTGGATTAATGGCAATCCAATCGGGTTCAGTACGTGTTTTCTGGCAGTGCAGGCGCAACAGGGCGCACGCTGCAACGGCGTGGTCTACCCGGTCACACCATTGGAACTGGCTGCACTGGACAGGCGCGAAAAACGCTACACTCGGCTGGATATTCCGCCAGAGGATGTGACGTTTCTGGATGGCAGCGAGTCACTGCCAGAAGGAGTGCGCCTGTGGGTCTACGCCGTGCCAGATGAGATGCGTGTGGTGCCGTCCCCACAGTATCCTATCGTGCAATCTTATGTAGACATCTGCTTGAATGGATGTTTCGAAATGGAAGATGCTTACCCGCTGGCTAAAGAGGTCGGGTATGCTGAGATGTTCGTGACGGAAACACGCGATTGGAGTATGTACTGGGAAAATGACCGCATCCACGCACGTCGGCCAGTGGCGCATACCCCTCGTGCTACTGTTATTGACGCGCTGTTGCACAATCTGATCCCGGAAGTATTCACGCAAATTCAGTTGCAGCCTGCTCGATGGGATGTGTAAACCGCTGCCAACTTATTCAAACATGTACTCAGTAATGCGGCAGGTTGTGGTTTAGCTCCTCACTGCTGCGGCTCAAGCCCCATCCCCGACTGCAAATGCGTGTTAATCAGGCGCAGTTTACACCAATCGGGTTGGACTTATTTTTTGCAGCAGAAAGTTTTTGATGTTACTGTCACAAATAATGAAATTTTTTCTACACGAGTTTTAGAATCACAGGAGTCAATCATGACCGACGACAGTAAGGCCAGGCCTGCGAAAGCCTCACCGGCAAAAACAAAGCCTGCCAGCGACAATGGGAGCAAAACCGGACGCCCGATGCCTTCTGACTATGCTATCTCGCTTGATACCTATGCACGCGGGGGTACCGATAACTTCTTGCTGAACCCGCCTGAAAAACAAATCCAACCAATGCAGGGGTTCGAAGACCAGTACACCGACATCATCGATTACATTGTGCGCATCACGCACCACATCTGGGAAGATGGCAATATTGGTTACATCTACGATACCTATGCCCACAACGCTCGTGTGTACGATGATTATGGACTGCAATATGGACGTGACAAAATCGTGGCCGATACTGTCCATACCATTAACGCTTTCCCGGATATTCGCCTGTTTGCCGACGATGTGATCTGGGCCGGGGACGACCAGATGGGGTTCCACACGTCACACCGCACCATCCTCAACGGGCATAACACAGGGTTCAGTCGCTATGGCGCACCCACAGGCCGCAAAATGGTGGTCACGTGTATTGCCAATTGTGTTGCACTGGAAAACGAAATCTTCGAGGAGCATGTGATCTACAACACTGCCTCGATGCTCAAGCAGCTTGGTTTTAACCTGTTCGACATGGCCCGTAAAATGGCCCCTGTCGATAGGAGCGGGCTTGACGACCCGCGCTTCGGTGAGCCGACGCGCTTACCGGGCCAGGGCAAGCCAGCCATTTACACCCGCCATGCAGATAAATTCGATGTGGAGGACTTCTTGCTGGAGATGTATCACATGGTATGGAACCGGCGTGGCCTCAACCACCTGAATAAATGCTATGCGCCAAATGTCCGTTATCACGGCTCTACAGACCGCGAGTACCACGGCGTCAACGCGATCAAGTCGTTTAACCTGTCGATCATGGCGATGTTCCCGGATCTCTCGATGCAGGTGGACGATATGTACTGGATGGGCAACGATGAGGAAGGCTACCGTGTGAGTGTGCGCTGGAGCATCGTCGGCACACATCAGGGCAATGGCATCTATGGCCTACCAACCGGGCGGCAGGCGTATATGTGGGGCATCAGCCAGCACATTATCAAGGATGAACACATTGTAGAGGAATGGACACTGTTTAATGAATTTGCGCTGATGCAGCAGTTGCTAGGTCAACGCGCATGAACGTGACACCGGCCAGACAAAAACCTGTGTGGTCATACTGGAACAGCGTGTGTATACCCGATTAACGACCTGACCGGTGTCGAGACCATCCACATTCGCTTTCGCGTGTTGCATCGCAAAATTACATAGACGCGAACGCTGCTCGACATACCGGACGAGAACCGGGTGTTCAGTGACGTGCCCCATGTATTTGAATAGATGGGAGTCGACTTACTTGACCAGATGGTTGAAAGTAATAAAATACAAAAATCCGATAGCGCAATGATAAGGAGACCCCCGATATGTCTGTGTATGAGAATGCAATGGCCTTTTTTGATGCATGTGAAACTGGCAAAGGCTGGGACGCATGCAAGGGCTGGTGCGCCGATGGTGCCAGTTTTGCTTGCCAGGCAGATGCACTTGCCGACATCACCACGCTGGAGGCTTACACCGAGTGGATGAAGGGATTGGCAACACCTATTCCTGACATGCGC
>JBCCQC010000457.1:0-4527 GCA_039024535.1 Chloroflexota bacterium | reverse complement strand
CTGCTGCCCCTGATATTTACTTTTCGGTATCGGCGGTGCGCAGAACGGGGCATCATCATCAGATGAAAAACGCAGCCGGGACACGCGGATGTGCGGGCGCTCGTCCAGCATCCCGTATAGGCTCAGAGTATTTTGTGAAACATCCCGGAGTTCGTCAAAAATGCGTCGTAGTTTTGCATCTGGCAGGAGGAGTAGTGCGGGATTTTTGCTACTGCGCTCCTCAATTGCAGCGTGAAAAAAGCTGATGACCTCACGATCATCCGCGAAATCATGACCCCACCCGGCCAGTGCAATAATCGCTTCTGGTAGTGACGAATAACACACCGACCGTCCCGACGGCCCCGGCACAATCAGCCGCATATGCCGATGACCATACGGCACCTCAGCGACGACCGGTAGATACACGGTTTGCTCATGACGACTGCGTTTGTTCAACTGGAACAGCCAGAACGCCAGAATGTCCATATTCTCTGGCAGTTCACGTTGCGGATGAGGTATATAAAACGGCTGTGGCCGATAGCCAAGCATTCGCAGCAGATCAGCAGCAGATTTTTCGAGGCGATAGTCAACACTTTCTGGCTTATCGGCCTCTGGCACAAAAAACTGTGTGATGTGGCCTGTGATTGTCATGCCAGTGCGAATGGCCTGTTTGGGATCCTGTTTGCTGAGTTTTTTGATCTGGCTGTAGTCTCTCAGTTCAATCAGAGTACCCTGCGGAATATCTGTACGGGGGTAGTGCTTCTGTACATATTTCACGCGCTCACTGCCACGATCTCCCGGTGTGAGTGTATCAGTGAGGGTTTTATCATCTATCTGCCTGACATCGAGACAGACATTACCACGACTATCTGTGACCTGTACGGATGTATCCCCGACAGACACATGCGAGAACCCGGTCATATCGAGAATGTGCTGCGCCAGCTTGCGGAACTGTTTTTTGCTGTGAACTTCTACACAGAGCGGATACGGCATCGACATGAGCGCATCCTGTCGTAGTTGCTCTGTGACCTTGCCCATCTCGCCACGCTTTCTATCTCCAGACTTTACACGGCCTGACTGTGGGAGCGGGCTTGCAATAGGTGAGAGTGCTGTTTCCAACTGTGTGAAAATTTCACGATGGTCGGTCGGCTCAAGGCCAACCTTTACCCAGGTTTCGGCACTGTCCCGGTTTTCAATTGGCATGAGGGCACTCTGGCTGAATCGGGCCGGTTCCTTCAGGAAGGCATCAAGAGGCGGCAGCAGTCCCTGTAAAGGTAGCAAATCCAGCAAATCTGCCTGACGGCCCACGTAATCAATGTTCGGGAACTTGTAATTGCGCACCTGCAAACGGGTAAAAACATCCTGAGGGGAGGCCCTGTCCAGATACCCGGCCTGCCGCCGCAGGTAGAGGCTTTTTCCGCGATAACTTCCAATAAAAACTCGCCTGTGATACCAGCGGCGTAACCCCGTCTTGTGGAGTAACACAGGAGCAGATTCTCCGGGTAACAGGGCCAGCCAGAAGCGCATGACAAATGAGAAATGTTCATCCCCGTGGGAAAGCGGCTCCGTGATGAGTTCGGCCTCATAACGCTGGCTCATCATGGGGACGAGCCGCAGCGGGTTTTGCTGTCCAGCAGACGCAAACTCAAAATTGTGTGCAATCAGCCAGCGGGCAATCAGGTTCGGCAGCACCATGCGCTGCATCCGGTAGTCGGCCTGCATCAGGTCGATCTGATCCCAGTCATAATGGACGGTTTCATCCTTCCCGATCTGTTTATGTGGTGAACCGACGGCCTCCACCCATTTGTTGAACAGAATCCGCAGTCTGTTTGTATCCAGCGACGTATCCCCGGTAGCATACAACCAGTGTTGCCGTTCCTGCTCCAGCAAACCGTTTATCGGTGCAAAGGCGATAATCGAATATGAGGCGGCTGCCAGCGTATCGTGCAGGCTGTTAACAGGCGGGCTGTGCCCTTTCTGGCGGCGCGGCAGGTCACGCAGCACACGACGGAATGGCTCTGGTAGTCTTAATACGCTGATGTAACGCAGCGATTCCGGCAGGTCGGCCACTGTCCATGCCAGCGGCTGTAAGTTCTGAAGTTGACGGGCCATATCAGATTCTCCGTTGCTTGTTTGCGGTTTCAAAGGCATGCCATGCCACGCCGTAAAGTTCAGTGGCAAGTTGTTTATCGAATGGGTCATCTGTATCAAACAGAGCCTCAAGCATCTCGTGCCAGTCCTGCAAAATGTTGCGGTTCCACTGCGTCGTACCAAAGGCTGCATCCACAAAGATGACCCGTGCAGAGCGTCCCCCACGCAGCAGACGCCCTACTGTCTGCCAGATGGTCACAAAACTATCGTGCAGATATTCCCGGTAGCGTGCGTCATCCATGCTGGAGAGGTACCCCCGCGTGTTAAGGCGGCGCTGCCACTGTTTACGGGCGGCCCTGCGCAGTACTGCAATCGCCTCCAGCGAATCGCCATAGTCCGGTTTCAGTTCCCGGCCATAGCCGACGAGCTGCTCTATGAACCACGTGTTCAGGCTCATAATGTGCGCACTCAGGTCATCTGGCGGCGGGAATGGCCGAACCAGAAAATACGCCGTCCCCAGTAATGCCTGCCCCGGCTCGTCAAGGATATTGAACCCACGTTGTACCGCCAGCAGTGGAGCCACCAGAATATCCGCGTCGTACTGGTGAAATCCCTCCACCTCACGGGTACGGATACCATACTGAGATAGTTCGCTGTCATCCGGGAACAACCGCATGGCACGTCCACGCCAGCGCTCGTTGCGCTCCAGTTCATCGATAACGATATTCGCCTGATCGTAACTGTTGACGACCAGCAGTACACGCCGCTGCATACCCCGGTCACGCCAGTACATCAGTTCAAGTTCAAGGTCTGATGGACTATCGCCATGACGCGCGGCCAGTTCACGCACAACGCGCCGCAGATTCTGTTCTTTCCTGTCGGGTTGTAAACCAGAAATCCGCAGCGGATAGCCATCCACCTTGATGGGGTTGAACTGCACATGAACTACAGGCGGTTGTTCGATTGCGTCGTTTATCAGAAGTGCCTGCGGTGGTCTGGCAATATGAAATGTGGCTGAACCGGGGAACCAGCTTGTAGCTGATGTAAGCATTACATTCGGCCCCACTACGCCGGACTGCTCCAGATACAGTTGATGGAAATTCAACAACAGCCAGCGCCCCATCCCACTGTAGCGCATTGCATGGAATGTGGGCTGTTCAGCTTTTGGAGCCTGAATTGCACGCAGGCCGAGTACGGCACCGAGGGGTGGCTCTGGCAAAGCCCCGGTTAGCGCACGGGGGATGTTTGCGCTGCCAGACGGGAGTTTTTCATTCAGTTCCTGCTCTGCCCACGGGAGCTGATATTGTAAATCATTGATGCGCTTGATGAGCGCCGTCAGCACAATGCACAGCTCCAGCTTGCGACATAAGCGGCGATAGCGTTGCGACTTTGCATCCTGCCAGCCCATCTGTCCGATGAGCCAGTTATCCAGATCACGACGCAAGCGTCTTTCCGACTCATCACCACCCAGAAACCGATTCAACCACGCTGCCAGATCGCCACTTTCGCGTGTCAGCGGGTTTTTCCAGTAGCTGCCGAATGCTTGCCAGATAGCATCCAGTCGGCGTTCCTTTTCAGCGTCATCCATGTCCTTCGGGAACGCTCGCTTTAACTCCTGATTGAGACGGCTGAACAGAGATACATTGACAATCTGCCAGTTCTGTATCCACTCCACCAGCCATTTTTTCTTGCGCCCACGGCTCAGCAGGCGATAGGCCCGGTTTGCCAGCATATTGCTCTGGTCGTCCATGTTTGTCAGGCGGTTGATGGTATTGCGTGCGGCACTGCTGCGGTTGGCGCCCAGCGTGGCAGTTGTCAACTGCGCGTGAAGCCAGTCCAGCAGCGCATCTTCTGCGCCCAGCACCACAGATGTGGGCGCAAATGCATTATCCCAGTTCGCCTGAACCCGATCCGCCTCGTCAATAATCAGCAAATCACTGTTATGGTAAACTGCCTCGAAAAGATATGTTCTACGGGAATTCGCTGTGGATGGCAGACGGCTGTAGAGGAAACTCGCCGGGTTCAGCACCCACACCTGGCTATCCAGCATATCCCGGTCAAGCTGATGTACCGGGCATGTCTCCAGCAGTGGGCAGCGATGACGTTTGCCTGTTTCGTCGCGTAACTGGTAGCAGGGTTCCCACCCTGCGGGAATATCCACCCTGGCCAGTGCACCCAGCGCACACGGCTTCGGCAGCCAGCGAAAGTACGGTTCATCGGAATCTGGCTGTGAAAATACCGTTCTGGAGTTGAATATTTCACGATGGGCAAACCCGAGCCGCCTTGCGTGTTCCGCACGATTGCGTCCCAGAGCAGGTGTTGCTCTCACACCCATCAACCGCAGCCAGCGTGCAAGTTGATAGGACTCGACGACTGTGTTCATTACCACGCTAACGTGCCGCCCCATGACGACCGCAACATGATAGATCAACAGCCAGATCAGCGTTGATTTCCCGG
>JBCCQC010000456.1:0-4538 GCA_039024535.1 Chloroflexota bacterium | reverse complement strand
CGCAGCGAACGCTGCTGTAACGTCCCCGCGCTGTCAAACGGCCCGGCACGATGCGCCAGTATGGTGCCGAGGCCCCCGCCAACCACGATACCCGCCGCACTCAACCCGGTGTTATCCCCGCGCAGTAAAACCGCCATCACCACCCCGGCCACCACAATCACGGTGCCCTGCGCGGCTGTGGGCACACCTGTCCAGAGCCGCGCCAGCGTCTTCCGGTTGAAGAACAGCACACATGCCACCGCCAGCCCGATCACAAACCCGCCAATCACATCCTGCGGGTAATGCACCCCCGCATACATCCGCGCCCACGCCATCGCCGGGATGTACGCGGCCAGCACAACAAAGCCCCATCTGCGCATGGCCCACAGCGCCACAAACCCCCACATCGCCATAGACAGGCCCACATGTCCACTTGGAAAGCCAGACCCGCCCGCCTCCACCATCGGAATCACAAGCTCCGGGGCGAATTGAAACGGGCGCGGCCTCCCGAACAATTCCTTGCCGCCGATGAGCAGAAACAACGCGCTCACCAGCACCACCAGCAGCCACCGCCCCAGCTTCCGGTCAATTGACCAGAAAATAAGCGGCAGCACCAGCAAATAACCGAGATCGCCGCCAAGAAAATCAAACAGCGTGGCGAGAAAGTCTAACAGCGGGTTCGCCGTAGATTGCAGCGCCATCACCACATCCAGCCCGAACCCGGCTTCTAATTCTGCGAACATAGGGTTTTCTCCAGTACATGGCAGATTACTGAGGTAGGGCGCAATTTTAACGGTTTAAGAAATAATCCCATAACGGCGTTTTGCAGGTGCTGGCGGCGGACGAGGCTACCTCGTCCCTACAACAGCGGTGAATGAGTGCTGTAGGGAAAGGGCATGCCCTTTCCGCCCCGAACCGGCGTTATCCAGTTATTTTTCGAATATTCAAAATTGCACCCCTGCGGTACGACTCCGGTGCATCATCGCTCGTGCGACGGACGCGGGTTCGGCAGGGACGCAATGTCCACGCCCTGCGTGTTCAGCCGATCCACGGTTACCCACACCGCACGCTCCGCACCACGCTTGAGTTGCAGCCAGGCGCCGTTATGGTTGCGCCCGATAGCCGCGAACGTATCACCGGGGTAGGCTATATCCGGCGTGACATACTGCGGATTTGGCCCCCAGCGCATGTTCACGCCTGTATCGCCATTCACTGTCACCGTCTGTGGCGCTGCCGGGAGCAGTTCCAGTTCGTAGCCGTCCGTCCACTGCGGCACCAGATTAAAAAATGTGCGCCCCGGCGTAAATAGCAGCGGGTCGCCATTCGCATCCACAAAACGCAGCGGCGATGTATCGTCCTCGCGCTGCCACTCCCCGCTATACAGCATTCCATCACGCAGCAGGTATACGCGGCCCGTGCCCGTCAGCGTCACATCAAACGCGAAGTTGGGCGGCCCCCAGTATTCGTCGCGAACAAAGGGCATTTCCGGGTGTGCCGCTTCTATAATGACCACGTTGTTTGTGTTCACCTGCGTGTCCGTGCTGAAGTCCATGTGCGGCTCGCCATCCTGGGAGCGCAGCCACACGCCCATATCGGCATCCCATGCCCACCCCACCAGCGATTGTCGATAGCGTACCGTGGCTGTTGCCAGCGGCGTGCCCCCGGCGGGAGCCTCCGCGCTGAAAGCCATGCCCGTGACTGGCTCTGGTGTGAGGTCGGCGTTACGTTCCAGTGCATAGTCTTCGCGGATGGCAGCGGTATCACCGAACAGCGTATGCTCCAGCGCCAGCCCCTCCTGTGGGAAGCGGCACAACGGCGGGCACGGCCCACTGCCCCCCACCGCCAGCGACGTCACCCGCGCACTTTCCAGCATCTTATCTATCGTGCCCTGTGCCATCCCGGAGTAGGCAAACAGCGCGTTGTAAACCTGCGCCAGTTCAAAATCGACCAGGCGGGCACTGCGCACCGGCCCCACTTTTTCGAGGTCGCCAGCATAAAACACGGTGACAAAGCGCGTCACGCCCCCGGCCAGCAGATGCTCCCACACGATTTCAGCGTCGTTAAGTCCAACCTGATACGGGCGCATCACGGGCGGGTAATTCGAGATTTTAATCAGCAGTGGGCGGCGGTCGAGTGTATCCGGGTCATCAACGGTCAATCCAGTGAGCGGGTTCACAGCGTCGGGGTATACATCCGGGCCAATCACGTTAGATCGAGCAGCGGCAGATAGGACGATGACCGGCAACAACAGAAGACAGAACAGCAGCTGGCTGCGCATGTGCATGTCAATTTGCTCCACAATGACTCAGGTTCGCAATGTGTGCCCATGTTACCTTGCTGGCGGGGCAATCGCTACCGGTTTGCTGCTATACTTGCGCTGCTGAATCCATCTATCTGCATGGGGCGACAATGCATGGCGAATCGGGTCATTTGCGGCGGACAGAGCAGGCTCTGTCCCTACTGTGACCGGGATTTCAACATGTTGGGACAGGGCAATGTCCTTTCCTCCCTGTGTGATTCCGATGGAATGCTGTACACCTGAAATGAAAAGACCTATCGAATGAATATTTTTTCGCGTTCCACCGCGCCGGAAGACGAACAGACCGACCTGAGCCTGCCCCCGCTCACATTGATGGCCCCGCACCCGGTTCCCCATGCGGCCCCCGCGCAGGTCACATGGGCCGATGACCTCGGACTGGCAGAAATGCTGGCCGCGCTCACTGTAGACCGGCGGCACCGCACATTTGTACGCGGTGTGCTGACCAACCTGCAAACCGACGAGCGCGTGATTGCATGGCGGCAGGCCGTGCTGGGGGATTTACTGCGTAATCCCGAACTCACCGACGCGCTGGAGACGCTGCTGTCGTCACTGGCAAGCCTCGGACAGGATACAGCCATGCTCGGCAGGCGCAGACGTAGTCTGCTGCTGGAAACGTCCGACCGGCTGAGCGAACTTGACCTGTACGTGGAACTGGTGCAGCAGCTACACGACCTGCTGACTGCCGCGAGCCTCGAATCACAGGGGTTGATGGCCCTGCGCGATGCACTGGCCGGGGTGCTGCAAAACCCGGAGTACGCCAGCCTGCGCGAGAAGCTCCCCGCGCTGCGCGAACCGCTTCAGAATATTGGCAGTATCACCGTTGCCATCAACCTTGACCTTGACCTGAAGCCACAGTCTGCCGTGCTGGTGAGCATTAACCAGCGCGAGGTGGGCAAACCCGTACCGCTGCTGGGCAAACTATTCAACGACATCGTTTCCGGCGAGGCTCCCATTGCCGGGGCCGCGCCCGTACACCGCTTCCCGGAAGATTACGAGATGCGCAAGTACAACGAGCTATTCCAGGACATGAACAAGCTGTTGCAGGCCACCGCAAAGCCTATCGCTACGGAACTGCGCAAGTATGTAAAAGTGAGCAGCCGAACGCTGGTGTTGCTGGAGCCGGAACTCGCGTTTTTCATTGCGGCAGCGCGGATGGTGCAGCGTGGCCGCGTCCGTGGCATCCCGTTTACAGCGCCGGTGGCCCGCCCCGCCGATGAGCGCGTGACTCTGATAGACGAATTGCATAACGTGCAACTGGTTCTGCGCGAGGAGAAAACCGTTGCCAGCACCGTGCAGTTCGATGACACCGGGCGGGTGGGCGTGCTCACCGGACCGAACAGTGGCGGCAAAACCACCTACCTGCGCAGTGTGGGTGGCGCACAGATTTTATTCCAGTCCGGGGTGTATATCCCGGCGGCATCCGCGCAGATGAGTCCCGTCAGCCGGATACTGACGCACTTCCCCCGGCTGGAAACCCGCGAACAGGGCCGCCTCGCAGAAGAAGCCGAACGCCTGCGCACGCTGTTCACGGCAATGGACGATAACAGCCTTGTGCTGCTGAACGAAACGTTTTCCAGTACCGCGTTCGGGGAGGCGCTGTATCTGGCGCAGGACATTTTGAGTGCGCTGTGTGCGATGGGCGTGCGGGCCGTGTTTGCCACACACCTTGTAGAACTCGTGGGCCGGTTCAGCGAGATTGAGGGCGCGGTAGCTGCCAACAGTACGCTGTGCAGCCTTGTGGCGGGAATCCAGATCACCGAGGACGGCAGCCCCACCCCCACCTACCGCGTCACACGTGGCGACCCGCTGGGACGCAGCTATGCACAGGAAATCGCGCGAAAATACGGCATCAGCCTGCACCAGATTCTCGATACCGGGGACAATCCGTAGGGGCGCAGGCCATGCCTCGCCCCGGATTACAGCGCGAACGACGGTTTTTCGTAGGGACAGAGCAGACTCTGTCCGCCGCACACACGATAAATGAAACATTTTCTGACGCAGGGGCGCAGAGACGCAGGGAAAAACGTTACAATTCTTCGTAAAACAACCACACGGAGGCAATCCCCATGAGCGAGCAGCACTGGAACAACGTCCGCGCCATCCACCGGGAGTGGAAGGGCTTTTATGAGGTGGCGGGCGGCTCCACGGTCGTCATCATTCTGCTGATTTTCGGCGGGTTCATGTTCACGGCAAACATTCTGGACGACTACACGACGAATCTGTTCACGGAGGGGCTGGG